>JAQXTC010000174.1 GCA_029219285.1 Clostridiaceae bacterium | reverse complement strand
AAAAAGTCTAGGATTTATTGCTATAAGCATATTTGCATTAGTAATTTTAATTACTGAAACTAACATAATTAATTATATAATTAGCAATTATAGCGATGAGTATAGCTTATTATCAGCTATAGGATACAAAAAGAAGTTTATTAATAAAAGAATATCAGCTCAACTTGCGGTACTAATAATTGGTGCATCTATAGTTGGACTTTTGACAGGAATATTTGTTAATATAGGTTTTAATAATTTATTCTGTGTACCAAGAGGAATTCCCTATAAGGAATTTAGTATAGCATTAATACTAATTCCTCTAGGTGTTGGAATAATACTTTTCTTCTTAAGTAAAATCTTAATCATAAGAAAAGTAAACAAAATGGACTTTATGGGAAGTGGTGATTTATAAGGGTTTAAAATCCTTAGGAGATTTTAAAAATACCTTCTTAAAGGATCTTAAAAAACTTGAATAATCATTAAAACCACATTCTTCAGAAGCTTTGATTATAGAAGTTCCACCTTCAATTAATTCCTTGGCTTCAAACAATCTTTTTTGCAGAATGTAGTTATGAAGAGTGTAGCCAGTTTCAGTTTTAAACTTATGCATAAGATGATATTTACTAATGAAAAACTTTGCAGATAAAGTGTCAATAGATAGATCTTCATTTAAATGATTAAATATATATTTAATTATGGAATCTATCTGTTTATCAAATTGAATTGAATCAGTTTCTTCTAAATATTCATTATTAATATGAATTCTATTTAAATAAATGATAAGTTGTAAAAATAGAGAGCTACTAAGGAGAGCGCTACCAAAGGCGTTATCCTTAGCAGCTCTTTCTAAGTTTTCAATTAAGTTTTTTATTTCATTTTGCAGCTTAGCATTTAACCTAACTAAATTAAACTTCTTTTCCCCAGCTAGTTTAAAACAAGTTAAAAGATTGCAACCTTCATAATTATGCTTTTCAATATAGTCAGAGTCTGCCCAAATAACAATTCTTTCATAGGTAGTATCCTTATCAATTATAGGCTTATGAATATCATGTTTACCTACTAAAAGAATATCCCATGGTTTCAAAAAATATGATTTACCTTCAACCACATAAGTTACTTTACCGGAGAGAAGAATTACTATTTTATTAAAATCATGATAATGAAAGTCAAATTTTTGATTGCTCTTATCCTTTAAGTGAAACAATCTGAAATCATTATTTAAATAGCCAACACGTTCTGGATTATCTATATCATACATCTATATATATCCTCCTAAAATAAGTTATACTTATATTTTATAATTATCAAAGCAGTTTTTGCAATATGTACAGCAATATTTACAAACATTATTGAAAAAAATTCACTTATAATGTAGTAAAAACAAAGTTAAGGAGAATAAAAATGAAAATTCTAAAGAATTATATATCATCGATAATTTTACTTATAGCTTTAGCCATAGGAGGTGTTTTAGGAATTGTCTTAGGAGAAGAGGCAACAGTTTTAAAGCCTTTTGGAGATATATTTCTTAATTTGATTTTTACTTTATTAGTACCAATAGTATTTTTTAGTATTTCTTCAGCAATTGCTAATTTAAAAAGCTCAAAATCCCTTGGCAAATTACTTATAATCACGCTTTTAGTGTTTGCAACAACAGCAATTATTTCAAGTATTATTGGAGTAACAAGTTTTAAGTTATTTAATCCAGCAAAGGATATAGATACAAATGCCATAATATCAAGTATTGATAGGGAAAGTTTACAAGAGGAAAGTAAGGACATAGTAGAAACCATTGTTTCAAGTGTTACAGTAGATGATTTTTCTAATCTATTATCTAGAAAAAATATATTGCCACTTATAATCTTTTCAGCATTTATAGGCTTTGCAACCTTAAAGTCAGGTGAAAAAGGAGAGAAGTTTAAAGAGTTTTTAAATAGTGGTTCTGCAGTTACCATGAAAGTTCTAGATTTTATTATGTATTATGCACCTATAGGACTTGGAGCATATTTTGCTTCCAATATAGGTCAGCTAGGAGGTCAAATACTAAGTGGTTATGCCAAGGTATTTACTTTATATTTAGTAGTTTCTTTAGTATATTTCTTCGGGTTCTTTACTCTTTACGCCTTTATTGCTGGCAAAAAAGAAGGAGTAAGAATATTTTGGAAAAATGCAGCTAAGCCATCGATAACAGCTATTGCAACTTGTTCTAGTGCAGCCTGTATTCCAGTTAATATTGAAGCTGCTAAAAAAATGGGAGTTCCAAGTGGCTTGGCAAAGTTAATAATGCCTCTAGGAGTAAATATTCATAAGGATGGTTCCGTAATGGGTGGCATATTTAAGATTATGTTTTTATTCTCCATTTATGGATTATCAATAGATGGAGCGAAAAACTTCTTTATCATAGCTTTAGTTGGTTTATTAGTAGGAGCTGTAGTTGGAGCTATCCCAGGGGGAGGAGCTATAGGTGAGATGTTAATATTAAGTCTTTTCTCACTACCACCAGAGGCCCTTGCAATAATGTTAGTAATTGCAACTATAATTGATGTGCCTGCAACCCTTCTAAATTCAGCAGGAAACACAGTTTGTACTATGGTAATATCAAAGTTTCTAGGTGAAAAAGAAGAAGTTCAAAGTGAAGAAGTAGCGTAACTAAAAAATAGTGGATGGGAGTTAAATGTCCCAGCCACTATTTTTTATGTATATTATTTAGAAACGTAATCTGCTTGGAATATTGTTTGATTATTTTTTACTTGAGCTATACTTATAGTACCATTATTATATGTAAACTTTATTGTAGATCCATCTGGTAAAGTATCTTTGGCATTTGCACCACTATATTGAGCTTCTCCAGCAGTAGTTGGCATGTTGCCAGCAATACCACTTATTTCATAACCAAAGGTATGAGCATCAATTTGTACAAGTGATAAAGTACCATTACCATCCTTTAACTTAAAATCACCATTCCAGTCTACAGGAGTAGATGGGTTTGGATTTGAAGTTGAGTTGGCATCATTACTTGATGAATTATTGTTTGAGTTTGCTGAATTAGATGAAGAATTTGAATTACTTACAGTTGAATTTGTTTCGTCCTTCTTCTTGTTTTCATCATTTGCACTCTCTTTCTTGCTTGTATCATCCGTATCTTTAGAATCAGTACTTTCACTTTGAGTATTTGAAGTAGTAGTGTCAGTATCGCTTTTGCTTGAGCTACCACATCCAAAAAGGAATGCACTAATTGATAAGCATGATATTATTGCGATTATTTTCTTATGCATATAATACCCTCCTAAATTCTTGTTTACATAATTCTATCACAAATCTTAATGCTTGGAAATGTTTAATTATTATAGCAGCAAAGCTTATAGAATATTTTACATAAGGGAATTAATTATGGAAATCGAGCTATACTAAAGAGGAGGTGATATGATTTATGGAATCATTTTGGAAGGATAGACTAGAAACTAAAAAAAGAGAAACTTTAACTAAAGATATAGATGTAGATACATTAATAATAGGAGCAGGACTTGCAGGTATTCTTTGTTCTTATTTACTAAAGGAAAGTGGCGTAGATAATTTTATTATTGAAGCTAAAGAAGTAGGTTCAGGAAACACTAAAAATACCACAGCTAAAATAACTTCACAGCATGATTTAATATATAGTAAATTAATTAAAGAATTTGGAAAAGAAAAAGCACTTCACTATGCTAAGGCTAATGAAAAGGCAATTAAGATGTATAAGGAAATTATAGAAAAGAAGCAAATAGACTGTGATTTTGAAGAACTTTCAGCTTATCTTTATACCTTAGATGATATAGAACCATTACAAAAGGAACTTGAGGCAACTACAGAACTTGGTATAGATGCAAGCATTGAAGATATTAACACTTTACCCTTTGAAGTAAAAGGAGCCTTAGCTTTTAAAAACCAAGCTCAGTTTAATCCTTTGAAATTTGTCTATGCTTTAGCAGATGAACTAAAGATTTATGAAAACACTAAAGCTTTAGAAGTTGATGGCAATGTGGTTATTACCGATAAAGGGATAATAAAGGCTAAGAATATTATCGTGGCAACTCACTTTCCTTTTATAAATGTACCTGGTTATTACTTCTTAAGAATGCATCAAGAACGTTCTTATTGTATTGCTTTAAAGAATGCAGCTGATGTTAAGGGAATGTATATTGATATTAATAAGGATGGCTATTCCTTTAGAAATTATCAGGATTATTTAATTTTAGGAGCTTACCCTATAAGAACTGGTAAGGTAAATGAAAACATATATGAAAAGCTTAGGTTAACTGGCAAGAAGTTTTATCCTCATGCTATCGAAAAGTACTATTGGTCAGCTCAAGACTGTATGACTCATGATGGTTTGCCACTTATAGGTGAGTATGCAAAGTCAACTCCTAATATGTATGTAGCAACTGGCTTTAATAAGTGGGGAATTACTTCCTCTATGGTAGCGGCAATGATACTTCGTGATAAGATTTTAGGACTTGATAATGATTATGCAGATATTTTTTCACCACATCGTCATGATATTACTTTATCCATAAATAACTTACTTGAGGATGGATTTGAAACTAGTAAAAACTTTCTAGCTCAAAAGTTTAAGATCCCTAAGGAGCATTTTGAAAATGTAAAAAGAGGCAAAGGAGCCATTGTTGAGATTAATAATGATAAGGTTGGTGTTTATAGGGATTATAGTGGTAGGGTTTTTACTGTAACTACTAAGTGTCCACATCTTGGTTGTGAACTTAAGTGGAACTGTGATGAGCTTTCCTGGGATTGCCCTTGTCATGGATCTAGGTTTAACTTTAAAGGTGAGTGGATAGAAGGACCTGCAACTTCCAATATAATTAATAATGAAGAAAATTAAATTATTGTTTTTTTTAATAGGTTAAACCTTTAATGGTTTGCCTATTTTTTTGATTAAATTTCAGGAGAAATATAAAATAAATGATATGGAATCAATAATATCAGCAGATGATTCATCATCAAATATATTAGTTGATAGACTAGAGATTGTATTATTTACAAATAGACTGATAATAAAGAAAACATAGACTACAAAACAAGAACTATAATTATCAGTAGATAAGTTCTTGTGAAATATAAAAATACTAAAGTTGTGAAGGGTATTAGTATTTTTTTATTTTAAATAAATGGTAAAATAAACTTAAAGGAAATAATGATAATAATAAAAAGCCTTGTTTAAATTACGGATTATTGGATCATTAAATAGTATAGGTAGAATATTATTGGTTGTTTTTGTGTAATAAAAAAGATGAAAAAAACAGTATTGCACTGGCTAACAAAGCTAATATACCAGGAAATAAATTTTGTCCTTTTAAAATATCAATAAAACCGTTTATCAAAAAGCAAATTCCAATAATAAGAATACCAATATAATTTTTTTTATGCATTTGATTAACTCCTTTTTACAATTTCAGTATTAAACATATCTTAATATATTATGTAATAAATTAAAATATTTATCAAATAGTTTCAATAAACATTGGATTATAAAAAGAGTAGAGGTATACAAGTGAATTTTTATGAAAAATATCTGGACAAAGTTAAATGATTAAATTCTTAGTGATTTTGATGAGTATGTGGTATATTCAATAAAAGCAATAAATGGTGAAACTGCTGAAAAGTCATTAAAAGTAACTGTAAATTAGTCTAAATTTGTTAGCTAATATGATTTAAGAATAAATTAGAAGGGTAGTAAAGGTTATGGGGAATATTAGATTTATAAATTATTCAAAGGGAGAGCGTTTTGGAGAAAATTATAAACCTCTCTCACAGTTTTTTGAAAAATATACAGGAGAGGGAATGCAAGAAAATTGGCATATTGGCAGGCTTGATTGGATGCTAAATCATGATTATACAAATCCTAAGTTACTACCTTCAATTGGTATTTGGCAAGAAGACAATGAAGTTGTAGCTACGGTAATATTTGATATTGAACATCCACCAGTTTATTTTTTATGTAAACCAGGATATGAGCATCTTTATAATGATATGTATGAATATGCTAAGGAAACATTT
>JAQXTC010000173.1 GCA_029219285.1 Clostridiaceae bacterium | reverse complement strand
GGTAAAAAAGACCCTAATGCTTTCATTTTATCAATTCCTTTCATGTGTTAAATTTTCTTATTGTACAGTAGTTTATAATTAAATAAGTTACTTGTCAATATTTACGTTATTAAAATTTTTGATTTTTTCTTCTTTATATTCTTTGAAATTTCCATTATCTATGGCATTTCTTATTTCTTCCATCATAGTATTATAGAAATATAAATTATGTAATACACATAATCTCATAGCAAGCATTTCCTTTGCTTTAAATAAATGTCTTATATATGCTCTAGTATAATTTTTACAAGCAGGGCACTGGCATCCTTCTTCTATAGGTCTTTTATCTAATTCATATTTAGCATTCATTAAATTTAATTTACCATTATTAGTATATACATTACCATGCCTTCCATTTCTAGCTGGCAATACGCAATCAAAAAAATCTACGCCTCTTTCTACTGCTTCTAATATATTTTCAGGAGTACCTACCCCCATTAAATATATAGGCTTATCTTCTGGCAAATATGGTACAACTGCATCTATAATTCTATACATTTCCTCATGGCTTTCTCCTACTGCTAATCCTCCAATAGCATAGCCATCTAAATCCATTTTAGCTATTGTTTTAGCATGTTCTATTCTAATATCATCATAAGTACCGCCTTGATTAATACCAAAAAGCATTTGTTCTTTATTTATAGTTTCTGGAAGAGAATTTAATCTATCCATTTCTTTTTTACATCTTTCAAGCCACCTAGTAGTTCTAGCTACTGAATTTAAAACATATTCCCTACTTGAAGGATTAGGAATACATTCATCAAAGGCCATAGCAATTGTTGAAGCTAAATGGCTTTGAATCTGCATTGATTCTTCTGGGCCCATAAATATTTTTCTTCCATCAATATGGGAATTAAAATAAACCCCTTCTTCTTTGATTTTTCTCATTTTAGAAAGCGAGAAAACTTGGAATCCACCTGAATCAGTTAGAATTGGTCTATCCCAATTCATAAACTCATGAAGTCCTCCCATTTCATATACAACCTTATCTGAAGGTCTTAAATGAAGATGATATGTATTAGACAATTCAACTTGGCATCCTATTTCTTTTAAATCCATAGTTGAAACTGCACCTTTTATTGCTGCTAAAGTTCCCACATTCATAAACACTGGTGTTTCTATTGTACCATGAGGTGTTACAAATCTTCCTCTTCTTGCTTTTCCATCTTTCTTTAGTAATGTATATCTCTTAGACAAATATTTCACTCCTTAATCGTGTATAAACATTGCATCTCCAAAGGAGAAGAATCTATATTTTTCTTTTACTGCTGTTTCATAAGCATGCAATACATTCTCTCTTCCTGCAAGTGCTGAAACTAGCATAATTAATGTTGATTCAGGCAAATGAAAATTAGTTATTAAATTGTCAATTACCTTGAATTTATATCCTGGATAAATAAATATATTAGTCCAACCACTTTGTGCTTTAACCATACCATTTTCATCGCCAATAGTTTCAAGAGTTCTTGTAGATGTTGTTCCTACAGAAATAACTTTATTCCCTCTTTTTTTGGTTTCATTTATAATATCTGCATCTTTTTGATCCAAAATATAAAATTCAGAATGCATATCATGATCTTCAATAGTTTCAACCTTTACAGGTCTAAATGTACCAAGACCTACATGCAAGGTTACATATGCAATATTTACACCTTTATTCTGAATTTTTTGAAGAAGTTCCTTAGTAAAATGTAATCCAGCTGTTGGTGCTGCTGCAGAGCCCGTCTCCTTAGAATAAACTGTTTGATATAATTCCTTATCTTCAAGTCTTTCATGAATATAAGGTGGTAATGGCATTTCCCCAAGCGAATCTAATACTTCTTCAAAAATACCATCATATTTAAATTCTACTATTCTATTACCATCTTCAAGCACATCAACAACTTCAGCTTTAAGCTTTCCGTTACCAAAGGTGAATTTTCTACCAACCTTTGCACTCTTTCCTGGTTTAGCTAAGCATTCCCACTTATCCCCTTCTATTCTTTTTAATAAAAGGAATTCTATTTTACCACCTGTATTTTCTTTTTCTCCAATTAATCTTGCTGGCATTACTCTAGTATTATTTAACACTAAAGTATCACCTTCATTTAAATAATCAAGAACATCGTAGAATTTTTTATGTTCTATTTCTCCTGTTTGTTTATTTAAAACCATTAATCTTGATTCATCTCTTTTTTCTAGAGGATGTTGTGCTATTAATTCCTCTGGAAGATAGAAATCGAAATCTGTTACTTTCATAATTACACCTTCTCTTTATATTTTAAAAGAAACTTTTTTGTTCTCCCTTATTGTTTTTATTTTTAAATTCTCTTCCTAGATGTTTATAAGATTTTTCTGTTGCAATTCTTCCTCTTGGGGTTCTAACTATAAAGCCTTTTTGAAGTAAATATGGTTCATAAACATCTTCAAGAGTTCCAAGTTCTTCACCAATAAAATAAGATAAGGTCTCTATTCCAACTGGTCCACCATTAAAATTATCAATTATTGCTTCAAGTATTTTATTATCAACTCTATCAAAACCTTCATCATCTACTTCAAGCAGTTCCAGCGCTGCTTTTGCTTCCTTCAGACTTATAAGATTTTCGGAATAAACTTCTGAATAGTCCCTCACTCTTTTTAAAAGTCTATTGGCGATTCTTGGTGTCCCGCGAGACCTTCTTGCAATCTCATTTGCACCTTCTTCAGTTATCTTTGTGCCAAGTACTAAAGCACTTCTTATAACTATTTCTCTAAGTTGCTCTACAGTATAATATTCCATAGCACATAGAACTCCAAATCTATCTCTTAATGGTGCAGTAAGCATTCCTATTCTAGTTGTTGCTCCAATCAAAGTAAACTTAGGCAAATCTAATCTTATAGATTTTGCTGCTGCCCCCTTACCAATAACTATATCAAGAGCATTATCTTCCATAGCAGGATAAAGAATTTCTTCGACACTTCTATTTAATCGATGAATTTCGTCTATAAACAAAACATCATTATCTTTTAGTGATGTAAGTATAGCCGCTAAATCTCCTGCCCTCTCTATAGCTGGTCCGGAAGTTATCTTTAGATCTCCACCCATTTCTTGGGCAATAATATTTGCCAAGGTAGTTTTACCTAATCCTGGTGGGCCATATAGTAAAACATGATCTAAAGCTTCATGTCTTTTTTGAGCAGCCATAATGAAAATATTTAGTCTTTCCTTTACTTTATCTTGCCCTATATATTCACTTATCTTTTGAGGTCTTAAGCTTAATTCTCCATTAAAATCTTCTTCAAGTTCTTTTGGAGTAATTATTCTTTCCACTGTTACTTTTACCTCCTATCCCATCAAAACTTTCAAGCAACTTTTTATTATGTTTTCAACGCTTTCTTCTTTATTAACTTTCTTTAGTGCTATTTCCGCTTCTTTTTCTGTATATCCAAGAGCTAAAAGTGCTTCAACTACTTCATTTAATGAAGAAACATAATTAGTATCATTATCTTCAAATTCCCCACTGTCAACTTGATTCTTTTCAACTATCATATCTTCCTTTTTTAGCTTATCCTTTAGTTCTAATATGATTCTTCCAGCAGTTTTCTTACCTATACCAGGTGCCCTACAGATATGTTTTTCATCTTCCATAACAATTGCGTATTTAAGATTATTAACCCTACTTATTGAAAGCAGAGATAATGCTGCTTTAGCACCAACACCATTTATACTTAATAAAAGTTTAAACATTTCAAGTTCTTCCTTCGATACAAAACCATAAAGACCTATAAAATGTTCTCTTACTATTTGTTCAATGTATAAAACTACATCTTCTCCAACCTTAGGCATTGATGCCATTGTTGCACCTGAAGTAAATATTTTATATCCAATGCCACCATTTTCTATAATTATGTAGTCCTTATTAATGCCTATATATTGGCCTTTTATGTACTCGTACATTTTAAATCCTCCACTTAAAAATACCTTAAGTATATAATATCCTCAAATCCTTATTATACTTTACCATTTAAAATTTAATCTTTCAACCACCTTTATAACTGTCTAATTAAGGAAAAAGGTTACCTTAATTACAAAGTGTAATTTAAGGTAACCCATTAATTGGATATTATGAAATTAATTCTGATATTTTCTCTTGTGCATCTTGTTTATTATTAAAAATAAATTCATGATCACTTATCTTCTTTTGATCAATTTCAGGTAATTGTTTAAAAGGCTTTCTATCAACGAATACATCTTCTTTTTCATTTTCTATAGATGCTTTACCTTTATCATCAGTCTTATAAATAGCTAAAGAACCATCTTTTTCTAGTATGTAGTATTTATTAGACTCCAATGAAGAATCAGCCTCTCTATTATAAGTAATTCTACTTTCACTTATATCTACAACTTCATAACCTTGATTTTTTAAAACATCAGAAAGTTTTTGTTCACTAATTTCACCTGATAAATTAAGTTCATTCTTTAAATCTTTTAATAGTACTACTCTTTCTTCTTTATTATCTTTACACAAAACAACTAGTTCATCATTTTTTAAAACCTCTCTATTTTCTTGTGCTAAAGTTTCACGTTCTTGTTCTTCTCTCTTAATCAATTTATTATTTAGATATCTATCGAAAACAAGAAAACTAACTACAAAAGTTAAAGTAAGTATAATTGCAGATATTAAAATATACTTTTTAGTTTTATTGCTCATCTTTATCACTCCTTATAAGTGATTATTGACAATAAATTCTATTTATATACATTATTTATTAAACATCTCACTGTATCCGCATCTTTTACAAAGTTCTTCTACTCTACATCTACTTGAGAATCCATCATATATGTTTTTAGCTCTTTCCCCTTCTAAAATTTCTTTTAAAGGTTTCTCATATATATTTCCAAGATTTATATTCCCTTCACCATCTAAACAGCATGGTACAACAGTACCGTCAACTAGAATTCCAAAATGATCTCTAAGACCATGACAAAATCCTTTACTACCTAATGGTTCTAAATTTATATCAGGCCAACTAAATTTTTCAGCCCCATTTAAATAGATTCTATCCTTAATTTTAACTTTATTATCTCTATCCAATATATTTTTCAAATCACCATTATATTGAAAATAGTCACTAATCTTTTTTATAATTTTAGAATTTAATTCATTTTCACCCTTTAGTTTTGAACTATCTAAATTCCAAAGTCTCATAGCACAAATAGTATCAGTATCCTCATTCATTTCTTTTATAAATGCAAGTATATCATTAAAATATTGATTAAATGATATTTCATTATTATTTGCTTCAAAGCTATGAAGAGAAATATTAATTTGTCGTAATGACTTTGCATTCTTAAGAATATTTTTATTCATATTAATCAATGTACCATTAGTAGTTATATTTACTATGAAACCTTCATCATACGCAATGTTTAAAAACTCTTCTAAATTCTTATTCAATAGAGGTTCTCCCATTAAATGAAGATATATGTATTTTGTGTATGGCTTTATTTCATTAAGAATATGCCTAAACTCTTTTGCTTCAAGAAATTTTTTTTGCCTTCCTGTTTTAGGACAAAAACTACAACTCAAATTACATATGTTTGTTATTTCTATATAGACTCTTTTGTACTTTTTCATATACATTAACCTCATTACTAATTCTTATTTATAATTCCATTAACTTTACATAAATTTTATTATACTTATTAAATCAGTATAAGTATATAAAATTTATTTGTTTATTTTATTATTCTTAGGTATACTAAATATAAGTTTTTGAACAATATGTAGAAATAGGAGTTTATTTGTATGATAGAACATTTGTTTGATAGGTACCTACCCTTTTTTATAAATATTCTTGAAGCCATGGGCATAATTGTTATAATTATTGGATCAGTAAAAGCTTTTTATCATTTCCTTTATACTTTATTTAAAAAAACCTCTTATCCTATAAAATCAAATTTTGCTGAAACTCTTTCTATGGGATTAGAATTTAAGCTTGCATCTGAAATTTTAAAGACAGTACAAATTAAAACTTTAGATGAAATTTGGATAATAGCTGCTGTAAGCTTGCTTAGAGGTTTCTTATCATTATTAATATATTGGGAAATGAAAGGTGAAAAAGATAATTAAAAAGCTATTGCTTTTTAAAAGTCATTATGATAACCTAATTAGGCAGTTGGTACAATAGTGCTAATTAAACCGAAGAGTCTAGTTTGTCTTTCGCCGGATACTAGACTCTTCATTTCACTATAAAAAGCACTATAATTATCAGTATAAATAGCTTATATCTATTCACATGTATAAATCTGCTGATAATCTTTTAATTTCTTTCATATTTATCACTTCATAATATTTACCTTTCTTCATCAATAATCCTCTCTCAATGAATGAATTAATAGTTCTTAATAGATGTCTATAGCTCACAGCTAAAAGTTCTGATACATGAGTTAAACTTTCATCAAATCTAACTATTTCACCATCTTCCATTTTGTTAATAGTAGCAATAATATAGCTTGCTAATCTACTTTCTAATGGATACAGAAGATTTATAGAACAATTCTTTGAAGTTTTTACAAGCTTTTCGCCAATTGATTCACAAGTAAACCTTAAGTATCTTACATCATTAGATAATAACTTTATAACTTTATTATTTAGAGCAATCCATATGCATATACTTTCATCCATTGCTTGAATATTTGCATCTGCATTTTCTCCATTAATAAATTCTAAATCTCCAAGTACTGTTAATGGATAGTAAAAGGAAATTAATAAGGATTTTCCGTTTTTTAAAGTTCTAAAAACCTTTGCCTTACCTTTAACAAAAAAACATATACACTCTATAGGTTCATTTTCTCTACACAAAAATTCTCCTTTCTCGAAAGCTACTACCTGCATAAACTCAGTCATATCATTAGAAAAAATAGTGTCAAGTTTGTATTTATCAATATATTTTTGCTTTAATGCATTATTATTAATTTTCTTCATTTATTATTTTCCTCCACTTCTCTAATGCAACTATGACATATGTCATAACATATATCAATACTTATATGTTAAATTTATGTAAGATATTTTCAGGAGGTTTTTTATGTACAATATTTTATCAATGTTTGTAGGTATTCTTATTGGACTTATGACTGTTTTTAATAGCATCCTATCTACCTACATGGGAAATTATACTTCTACTGTTATTATTCATTTAGCAGGCTTTTTAGGCGTGATTTTCATATTACTTATTACTAAATCAAAATTATCTTTCAATAAAAATATATCATTAATCACATATAGTGCCGGGGTTGTTGGAGTTTTTACAGTTTTATTTAATAATTTAACAGTTACATATATCGGTGCCGCATTAACAACAGCAATAGGTCTGCTTGGACAAACACTATCATCAATTATTATTGATCACTATGGATTGCTTGGAGTAACCGTAGTTAAGTTCAACAAAAAGAAATTAATCGGACTTAGTTTAATTCTTGCTGGTATAGGCATTATGACATTTTTATAAAAGGAGGTATCTCTGATGTTTTATATTATTCTCGCTGCCTTGGCAGGTGTTACAATTGTAGTTTCAAGAATACTAAATGCTAATTTAGCAAAAGAATTAGGTGAACTACAAAGTACTTTTTATAATTTTTTAACTGGACTAATATTTTCAATACTAATCTTATTATTTTGCAATGAAACTTTTAACGCTAGTGAATTTCGTGCAATTCCTTTTTATGCTTATATAGGCGGATTTATTGGAATTGTATCTATAACACTCTCCAATAAAATAGCGCCTAAAATTTCTACTTTTTATATGACACTTCTTGTTTTTATAGGTCAACTTTTGATAGGAATAATTATCGATAACTTTATATTTAATGAATTTTCTCTCGGAAAAATTTTAGGGGGTATCCTGGTTGTTATTGGATTAAGTTATAACTTGATTCTTGACAAACATTCTCCTGTAGATAAATAATTCCATCACCCTTTTAAACTTGACGTTCATTGCTAGTCTATATTATGATAAGTATTTGTAATAGGTAATTGTAAATATTTATTTTATTTTATAAAAGAGAGGGAATCATATGATTGTTTTTATTACTATTATACTTTCATTTTTATGTGGATCTATTCCAACAGGATATATACTTACAAAAAAGTATTGTGGAATTGATATAAGAAACGAAGGAAGCGGAAATATAGGATCAACAAATGTTAAAAGAATTGTTGGTAGAAAAATGTCTATACTAACTCAAATAGGAGATATAGTAAAAGGACTTATTCCAACCACTGTAGCTCTTATATTATGTAATTATATCACCCTACCAATAGATAAGAATCTATACTTATCTATAATAGCTTTAGCTTCTATACTTGGACATGACTATACTCCTTTTTTATCATTTAACGGTGGAAAAGGCGTTAATACAACACTAGGAGCTTTTTTCCCTATTGCACCTGTAGCGGTGTTATCGGGAGTATTAGTTTACTTTATACTTCACAAATTAACAAAGATTGTTTCTATAAGATCTATATCTTTAAGTTTATGCATCCCTATAGTTTCCATAATAATGAGACTTGAAATTGAAACAATTATAGCTTCTACTATAGCATCATTTCTAATTATAATAAGACACAAAGATAATATTAAACGTCTTATTGCAAAAGAAGAAGTTTAAAATAAAAGGCAGGCATAAATTATGCCGGTCTTTTATTTTAGTTACTCTTTTATAAATTAAGTAATTCTATTGCTAAATCCTTTTTAATCATTTTTTCTGCTTTACTTACAAGTTGTTTATATTGTTCTAAAAAACTATTATCATTAGAAAAACAATAATCTTTAAACGCTGTATAAGCTTGAGAATAGATACTTCTAGCAACTATAAGTATCTCCTTTGTTTTCTTTGATAATTCCCAAAAAATTTGTTGATTATTATACCAATAAACATAATACTGACTATCTGTTAGTTGAAAATTCAATCCATTAGTCATCTTAGGACAAAGCATTATTCTCCCTCCTAGAGGTTTCACTTCATGAATCAAACATTTATTGTCACTTAAAAAAATACATTCGCCACCTTTATCAATTGATTGCATATATTCATCATTGGCTAAAAAACATTCTATTCTTCTACCATTTATTTTTCTAACAGGAGACAACCTTAAAATAACATCCGGCTTTTCTCCACACATTGATGGAACTGCTATTAAATACTTTTTAAAAAATTCTTTAAATGACATATTAAATTTTTTTAATAACTTTGGAATATCATTTGGCACTAATTCACAAGGTACTTTTCTACAACACTCCCCACACATTTTACAATTATAATTGTTTATATACATGCTTTATATTTACACCTCCAAACAAAATATAATTATATTCCTTGTGTAACTCTCAAGAAAATCACCCTCTATTTCTCATTGCTTCGTCTTCCAACTTGCATTTCATTTCTAGTGATAATTCTCGCATATCTCTAGCCTTTTCCTTAATTTTATGACCTGCTCCAATACTTGTTATAACCTTCCCAAACCACTGATTAGCATTTTCATAATCATCTATTCGCCTATATAATTCACCTATAAGATACATTAATGAATAAGAATCCAACCCATAAAAAGGTGTATCTTCATTTTTATACGCTAATAAAAAACCTTCTAAAGCCCTTCTAAGATAATCTTTTTCTTCACTTTTACATTCTTGAATTCTATAAATCCATGCTATTTTTAAACATATTATAGCCTTACTACTATCTTTAAACTCTCCTAATACTGCATTTAACAGTGCCAATTTATATCTTTCTATGGCTATTTTTGCATCATAGATAGGTGGGTATTTTTTCCCCCTCCACTGATTACTAATCTTCATTTTTATTATTTCTTTTTGATATGATTTTATTTTATAATAATCTGCTTTTAAATTAGCATATCCACATATTGGACAAATCCACACATCGTAAAAATACGGATTAATAACCTTGTATCTAATAAATGTATCACTATCTCTAGACTCAATCCTTGCAGCAGATGTTTTTACTACCCTACTAGTAAACTCTGTTGAACATACAGGACATTTTACTTTTGCATCATAAAGCAATGTATTTATATCTATTTCTTTTTCTTTTGTATTCTTTTTTTGTTCCTTCTCTTGTTCTTCTTTCGAATATATTTCTAAATCGTCTACATCATTAAACCCAAAAACTTTTAATGATGAAAATATCTTATTCATAATCTAAATAGTCCCCCACCATTTTATTTATGCCCATGCTAATTTCGTTTTTTCCATTACTATACATACATGTATTTAGTGTATAGAAATTAAAAATATGTGTCAATATTTTTTAAAAAAATCCACTTTATTTTTTAATTGTAATTATAATCAAATGTAATTTATTTACTTTGAAACTAAATAATTTATTATCCATATAGATTTTCGACTTTTTTTTCAATTTCTAAAGAGAAAACAAATGATTTTTGATATAAATTATCAAACAGTAGTTATTTTATTAAAAAATATGTTAAAATAATTATATTCTAAAAAAAGTGGAGGGTCTAATATGGAAAATAAAATAAAAATAGGCATAATAGGTTATGGAAATCTTGGTAGAGGTGTAATAAACTCAATAACTCAAAACAAAGATATGGAATTAGTCGCTGTATTTACTAGAAGAGACGGACTTATTATGGACGATGGTTCAAAGGCTTTACATATCTCAAAAATTGAAGAATTTAAAAATAAAATTGATGTTATGATTCTTTGTGGCGGATCAGCAACTGATCTTCCAGAGCAAGGACCTAAAATTGCAGAAATGTTCAATACTGTAGATAGTTTTGATACTCATGCTAGAATTCCTGAATATTTTGAAAATGTCAATAATGCTGCAAAAAAAGCAGGAACTTTAAGTATTATTTCAGTCGGTTGGGATCCAGGATTATTCTCTTTAAACAGATTATATGCAAATTCAATTTTACCAGAAGGAAAAGACTATACTTTCTGGGGTAAAGGAGTTAGTCAAGGACATTCTGATGCTATTAGAAGAATAGATGGCGTTAAGGACGGTAAACAATATACTATTCCTAAAGAAGAAGCTTTAGAAAAGGTTAGAAGTGGATTAAATCCTGAGCTTACTACTAGAGAAAAACACCTTAGAGTTTGTTATGTTGTTCTTGAAGAAGGTGCTGACAGCAACAAAATAGAACAAGAAATTAAATCTATGCCAAATTACTTCTCAGATTATGATACAGAAGTAAACTTTATAAGCCAAGAAGAATTAAATAAGAATCATTCTGGTATGCCTCACGGAGGATTTGTTATAAGAACTGGTTCTACAGGTAAAAACAATAAGCAAAAAATTGAATTTTCTCTAGACCTAGATAGTAATCCAGAATTTACAGCAAATGTTTTAGTTGCTTATGCTAGAGCTATTAATAAAATGGCTCATGAAGGTAAAACAGGTGCTTGTACAGTATTCGATATACCACCAGCATATCTTTCAGCAAAATCGCCTGAAGAGTTAAGAAAAAAAATGTTATAATTTCTCTGTAAGAAAAGATGTAGATAAATTTGTATTCAACAAATTTCCTACATCTTTTGGATATATAAATCTAAATCGCCACCCATTCTCCTCTTTCTAATAAGTCATATCTACTTCTAACAATATCCTCTTTAACCATCTCATAATGACTAAAATCATCTATATGAACATTAAATCTTCATATTTATCTCCTATATAAAAAGTAGCCTATCCTACGATAGACTACTAATATTACTTGTTTTTTATTCATCCCATCCTTCAGGGAATTCAGCATTGTGGTAAACTTCTTGAACATCATCATCTTCATCAAGTAAGTCTAACATCTTTTGGAACTTCTTAGCATCATCTTCATCTATTGCAGTATATGTATCTGGTATCATCTTAACAGCTGCTGCATCTATATTTAATCACTTAATCATTTACACTTAAAATTTATAGATATATCATAGTCATATTTATTTTTGTTTTACTTAATATAAGGATAGTTTATCATCTTATAGTTTAGATGAC
>JAQXTC010000172.1 GCA_029219285.1 Clostridiaceae bacterium | reverse complement strand
TCCATATATCCAACTCTAACATTGTTAGACCATTTTACTGTTCCTTCATCTGGCATTAACTTTCCTGTAACTATATTCATGAATGTAGATTTGCCTTCACCATTAGCTCCAACAAGACCTACATGCTCACCCTTTAATAATCTAAAAGACACATCTTCAAATATTGCTCTATCACCAAAACCATGGTTCATATCTTTAACAAGTAGTACGCTCATTTATTCCTCCTGCGGCTTATCAGTATTTTTAATCTCCTTATATTATAAAGGATTTTGCAATAAAATAAACTGGAAAATTTCCTTATTATAAAAACTAAAAAAATAGAACGTTTTTCTACTTAACGTTCCATTTTTAATATAGTTATATTAATATTTATATTCTTTAATATTTTCACATACTTTTATATTCAATGTTTTATCTTCTCTTACCTTTTTATAAGAACAAATGAATTCACTAAGTTCTATATCAGATAAATCAACTTTTCCTTCACTTTGAATATAAACATTGTCTTCTTCAAGAATCAATTGAATATCATTTTTATCATTATTTATTGTATATAATGATATACCCTTTGTTTGGATTCTATCTTTATATTTCTCTTTAAATCCCATTGTTTTTTTTAAACTGTTGTAATTGCTTTGAAAGTCTCCAAGATTAATTCCAGTTGACTTAAGTTGCTCATCTATTATAGAAGAATCAAATCCATATCTCTCCATAAGCTTTTTTTGTATATTAATAAACTTGTCTTGCGAAATATTATTATCTTCCATATATTTATATATATTTTGAGTGAAATCAGCCATTGTGATTTTACCCTCTGCCATTTCATAATATAAAGAGTACATATAGTCTTCAAGCTTATCTACATCTTTATCCTTAGCTTTGTTTTTAAGTTCATTAAAATCAATAATTCTATCGTCCATATAATCACTCCTTTTTTATATTATATATCAAAAGGCATTAAATAGATATTATTTCTTTTTTTTATTTCTATTATTACTTACTATTCTTGTTTGAATTATAACTTTATCTTGAGGTATTCCTTTGCAAACTTTAATATACAGCATTATATGTCCAACAAATGTTACAATAACACCAAAAACCATCATTGATGGAATCAATTGTAATATAAAGCCTACTACAAATATCATTACATTTTCATCATATCTATCAATTATTCTACTATACATATATATTTTATACGCAAGCCAAATAGCATTAACTATAATAGTCAATGTTTCAAAAGCTCCATTTGTTAATATATATGTTGCAGGACTTCCCGCTATCAAACTTAAAATTGATACAACTAAAAATAGTATTTTACCTTCTCCAAGTTTTATAATTAAATAATCGTTTAACACAGGTATCCACGCAAACCATGGCTTATTATACTTTTCAAGTTTTGCAATTTTATAAAATGCTAACGCTGAAAATACATAATTAACTATTGTTATTACAGCTAAAATTATTATAGTTAAATTATTTATAATATTTTTAGTAGCTTCTGTTACTTCCATTCCAGTCTCCCTCTTTTCCTTTTATTGTACGTTTTCATTGCCTTGTACAATTATATAATTTATTTACATTTTAATCAATATGTACCTACCAATTTGGAATTGTGGGGTAAGAAAAAGAGACTTGTACTAAGAACTAATTTAATACAGCCTCTTTATATTATTATTAAATTTTTATTTATTTAAGCTTGTACCTTTTTCTTTTGAAAAGTATGTAAAGCTTCCTCCCAAAATAACTGCTCCACCAATCATATTGCCTATTGTAACAAATATAAGATTTTTAACTATCCCACTCATAGCAAGATTAGCTCCAGCTGGTACCATTTTTGCTAATGCAAATAGACCCATATTAGCAATACTATGTTCAAAACCTATAGCAAAGAATGTAAATACACTCCATAATATTATCATAATTTGTGCTGCTTCATTTTTTAACTTATAAGTACACCAAGAAGCAAAACATACCATTACATTGCAAAAAACTCCTCTTATTATCATTTCCATTGGTGTTAATGCTGATTTATTTTCAACATAACTAGCAAAAAATTCACCTAATGAATCAGATACCACTCCAGATTTTGCCAGAAAGAATGAAGTAATTATAACTCCAAGTAAATTACCAATCCAACATAATAACCAAATTGCAATAGCATCTTTCCAAGTTGTTTCTTTTCTTAGAGCCCCTACTGTCATTGATAAATTGTTGGAAGTAAATAACTCTACTCCTCCATATACTATTAAACAAAGAGCTATACCAAAAGATAATGCCATTACTGCTTTATACATTGGTGACCCCGCATCATGTAATGTTGCTCCTAATAAATAAGAAAGCATTACTGCCATACATATATACATTCCTGCTAATGCTGCCATTAATGTATATCTTAATGGGCTATTTTTTAAAATAATTGTTTTCTTTTTTGCTCCACTTGCAATTTTCTTTAGTTCTTCTTCAAACATTTTTCCACCTCATTTATAATACATTTAAATTTTATACCACAAATGGAAGTGAATCAACATAATTTTCTATTTTACTAAATCATTAGTCAAAAATTCTTCAAATGCTTTTAAGAACTTAAATACATGTGTAATATTATGTTCTGAACATATAAATAGTGGTTTATCCTTAGATTTTGGAACATTAAATCCCTTTTCTAACATAAAGTAATAATACTTTTTATACAGTTTAGATTCAATTTCTAATTGAACCATACCTGAAGCTCTCCTTACGCAAAATTCTCCATTATATTTATTCTTTAACTTATTCAAACCATCTTCTAATTTCTTTGAAATTGATTCAATTTGCTGATGATATTCAGGATGTGCAAATAATCTATTTAATATTGCTATTCCTCCAACTATACTTAACGTATTTATTGAATTTTGCTTATCTTCATATTGCCTATCCATTATCTTTCTCTTTCCGCCTAAATATGCACCTCCCATTCCGCAATTCAAAACCTTTCCAAAGACAACTAAATCCGGTAATACATCCACTTCACCTCTAACCCCTTTAAATGAAGTTCTAAAGGATGAAATATATTCATCGAAAATCAATACTGTTCCGTTTCTATTACAAAGTGTTCTAAGTAATTTTAAGAATTTTTCATTACAACATTTTATTCCTTCCTCTATTGAAACAGGTTCTATTATAGCTACTGCAATTTCTTTTCCATATTTATCGAATATACTTAGAAGTTCATTTTCATCATTTAAATTGCATGAAATATAATTTGACGATTGATTTTTTTCTTTATTGGATTTAAAAGTAAGTATTTTTTCTTTTTTAGTATAAGTTCTTCCCAAATTTATTGCTGCTTTAATAGCATTAGTCTTAGAATTATGAACTTTAACCATATCTATATAATCAATGTTGTTGCATAAAAACTTACTAATTTCAACTTCTGCAAAACTATTTTCAAAAAGGCATATATCATCTTGCAATGCACATGTCAAAGCTTTTACTACTGTCTCATTTGAATGTCCAAGTATTAATGAACCGCCTCCTAAATCAAAATCAATATACTCTCCATCATCCTCATCAAAAAGCTTTACACCTTTTGCACTTTTTATCATTAATTCCTTTACTCCACCAGGTATATATCTTTTACCTGATGCAAATATT
>JAQXTC010000171.1 GCA_029219285.1 Clostridiaceae bacterium | reverse complement strand
CTAGCTTCATCTTTAGCCATTTCATGAACAGTATCATGTATAGCATCTAAATTAGCTTCTTTAGCTCTCTTAGCTAAATCAAACTTACCTGCAGTCGCACCATTTTCAGCATCAACTCTTAATTGTAAATTCTTCTTTGTTGAATTAGTCACAACTTCTCCTAATAATTCTGCGAATTTAGCTGCATGCTCTGCTTCTTCCCAGGCAGCCTTTTCATAATACATACCTACTTCTGGATAACCTTCTCTATGAGCAACTCTAGCCATAGCTAAGTACATACCTACTTCACAACATTCTCCTTCAAAGTTAGCTCTTAAATCAGCCATTATATCTTCTGGTGATCCTTGTGCAACTCCTACTACATGTTCTGCTGCCCAAGTTCTTCCTTCAGCTTGTTCTGCAAATTTATCGGCACCTACTCCACAAACAGGACACTTTTCTGGTGCGTTTTCTCCTTCATAAACATAACCACATACTGTACATACAAATTTTTTCATATTAACTCTCCTCCACATATATACATTTATTAAAATGATATTTTTAATTTTTATCTTTAATTACGTTTCTTGCAGTTATTATTATATAATAATTATTATCCATTGTAAAGTATTTTTATAATTTATTTTTATTTACTAATATTTTAGGTTATTATATATAATAGTTAATTATATTATATTATTTTACTAAGGAGAAAAACATGAGTGAACAAAAGAATAATTTAAAACGTGAGCTTGGTCTTACTGCTGCAATTGCTATTGTAGTAGGTAACATGATGGGCTCAGGTATTTTTACAGCCCCTCAAAGCTTAGCTCAAGTATCTAATCCACTATCTTCTATAATAGCTTGGATAATTACAGGATTAGGTTCTCTATTATTAGCTTTAAGCTTTGCTAATCTTGGTACAAAATACCCTTCAACTGGTGGGCCA
Source organism: Clostridiaceae bacterium (assembly GCA_029219285.1). Classification (GTDB taxonomy): domain Bacteria; phylum Bacillota; class Clostridia; order Clostridiales; family Clostridiaceae; genus Clostridium. The sequence goes on along the minus strand of JAQXTC010000171.1, from coordinate 3,423 downwards.
ATAGTATATACACATAAAGCCTTTGGTGAATTTACAGGTTTCTTAGTAGCTTGGACTTTCTGGATTGGTTCATGGATCGGTAATGCTGCTATAATAACAGCTATTATAAGATATTTGGCATATTTTTTCCCTGAACTTTCAACTAATGGACCTCTATCATTTGTAGTTTCTACTATATTTGTATGGTTTGTAACTTATATAAATTACAAAGGTGTAAAAAATGCTGGAATTATTGGAATAATTACAACAGCTTTAAAACTTGCTGTGATTTTAGTTTTTCTTATTATTGCTGTGTATGGTTTTGATTCAAGTTACTTACATACATATTCATCTGAATCTGTTAAAGGTTTTTCAAATACGCTTCCATCTGCAATTGCTGTTACTTTATGGTCCTTTGTCGGCCTTGAAAGCGCTGTAATTACAGGTGGCGAAATAAAAAATCCTGAAATTAATATAAGAAGAAGTACAATAATAGGTACTATTTTGGCTTCAATTATATACATAATTTTATCTGTACTAGCTATGGGTGGATTATCTCAAACTGATTTAGCTGCATCTAATGCTCCACTTGCAGATATTATTAACAATATAACAGGTTCAACATGGGGTGGATCATTTATTGCAATTGGTATTATTATATCTGCATCTGGTGCAGCTTGTGGATGGATAATGACAACTGCTAGAGCCGCATATGCTGCTGGAGAAGATGGTATTTTCCCAAAATTCTTTAGCTTAGTTAGCAATAAATATAATACGCCTATAGCTGGTCTAGTGATATCAAGTTTATGCACTAATTTACTGCTTATATTAAACTATGTTTCTAATCTAACTGAAGCATTTGATTTTATGATTAATTTAGCAACATTATCATTTATTCCTGCTTACGCATTAAGTACTTGTGCAGAAATAATACTTACATATAAAAGTGGAGAAAAATTAATTTTAAGATCATTTCTTAAGCATGGGATCTTCTCTCTTTTAGCATTTATATATTCAATATATATAATTTATGGTTCAGGAGCCAACTCTGCTATGTGGGTATTTATACTAATGCTAGTTGGAGTTCCATTCTATACATATAAAAAATTACAAAAATAAAAGGAGCGTAAGCTCCTTTTTCCTTAATTCTTAACTCTTAATTGTTAATTCTTAATTATTTAACCTCTTTTCCAAATGGCATTAATGCAAGTTTTGCCATCTTTATGCACTGAACTGCAAATGGTATTCCAATTATCGTTACACACAATAGTACCGCAGCTATTATATTGGCTAAAGCTAATTCTAATCCTCCAAAAATAAGCCATAAAATATTCAGTAGAAAACTTCCTACTCCACTATCCACTGTGACAATATCCTTGCCGAAAGGTGCAAATTGTAATTTAGCCATTTTAAAACATTGAAGTCCTACAGGAATTCCTACTATGGTTACACACCAAATACATCCTATTAATAACCATCCTAAACTTGTGAAAAATCCTCCAAAAATAATCCACACTAAATTTCCTAAACAACTCATTGTTTTACCTCCTCTGCTCCAATCAAGCATAATCTATTATATCAAATTATAAACGAAATCTATTATTTATTCATATTTCTTTAGAAACTCCGGAAGAGTTTCTCTCCTTAATTATTAATTCTTTAATTGCCAAATTGTTGACTTTACTTTACCAAACTAATATAATAACATATATTAAAAGTATATTTATTGCTATGATTTAGGAGTAGTACCTTAATTACTTATCTTTAGAGAGCTGTTGGTTTGCTGAAAAACAGTGATAAAGGTTTTGGGAACTTGCCTTATGAGCTTATCTGTAAAAAGCAGGTACGGGTAAACCCGTTATAGTTTATAAAGTGAGGATTAAATACTATCCTAATGAGAGTGGTACCACGGAAATTAACCTTTCGTCTCTTTTGAGAGATGAAAGGTTTTATTTTTTATATACATAAATTTAAGGAGGATTTTTTACATGGGAAACTACGGAACTAATGTAGATAAGAAATGGCAAGAAAAATGGGAAAAAGACGAACTTTATAAATTCAACCCATCAAAATTAGATAAGAAACTTTATACTCTTGAAATGTTCTCTTACCCTTCAGGAGCAAAACTTCATGCAGGACACTGGTTTAACTATGCTCCAGTTGATTCTTGGGCAAGAATGAAACGAATGGAAGGATATAATGTATTTCAACCAATGGGATTTGATGCTTTTGGACTTCCAGCAGAAAATTACGCAATAAAAACTGGTATTCATCCTAAAGACTCTACTTATAAGAACATTGAAACAATGGAAAAACAATTAAAATCAATGGGTGCTATGTTTAACTGGGAAAACGAAGCTATAACTTGTGATCCTGAATACTATAAATGGACTCAATGGTTATTCTTACAATTATATAAGCATGGATTAGCTTATAGAAAGAAAGCTCCAGTAAACTGGTGTCCATCTTGTAATACAGTTTTAGCTAACGAACAAGTTGTTGAAGGTGAATGTGAAAGATGTGGATCTGAAGTAACAAAAAAGGATCTTACTCAATGGTTCTTCAAAATAACTGATTATGCTGATGAATTATTAGATAAATTAGATGACCTAGATTGGCCTGAAAAGACAGTTGCTATGCAAAAACATTGGATTGGCAGATCTACTGGTGCAGAAGTAACATTTAAAGTTAAAGATTCGGACTTAAACTTTAACGTATTTACAACAAGAGTAGATACCTTAAATGGTGTTACATATGTTGTTCTAGCTCCAGAAAACAAATTAGTTGATGAATTAACTACAGCAGAAAATAAAGCTCAAGTTGAAGCGTATAAAGAAGAAGCTGCTAAACAATCTGAAATAGAAAGACAATCTATTTCTAAAGAAAAGACTGGAGTGTTTACTGGTTCATATGCCATAAATCCTATAAACGGCAAAGAAGTACCTATCTGGATTTCAGATTATGTTCTTGCAACTTATGGTACTGGTGCAGTTATGGCCGTTCCAGCACATGATGAAAGAGACTTTGCATTTGCTACTAAATTCAATTTACCAATTGAAAGAGTTATAACTAATAAAAAGCACGAAGAAGTTGAACTTCCTTACTGTGAACATGGAGTTTTAGTGAATTCAGGTGAATTTGATGGATTAACAACTGCAGAAGCTAAAGAAAAAATTGTAGAAAAATTGGCAGCAAAGAATGTTGGAAGTAAAAAAGTTAATTATAGATTAAGAGATTGGTTAGTTTCAAGACAAAGATATTGGGGAGCTCCAATTCCAGTTGTATACTGTGATAAATGTGGAATTGTTCCAGTACCAGAAAAAGATTTACCAGTAGAATTACCATACAATGTTGAATTTACACCAGATGGTAAATCACCACTTGCTAAATGTGATGAATTTATAAATACAACTTGTCCATGTTGTGGTGGTCCAGCTAAAAGAG
>JAQXTC010000170.1 GCA_029219285.1 Clostridiaceae bacterium | reverse complement strand
AATATTCAAGGTATAAAAGCCTTAAGAAGGAATGTTGAAAAATATTTTAAATATAAAAATGTTTACCTTCTTTTAGGAATATTAGCAGATAAACAAGTTCATGAAATGATAGAAGTAATAACACCATTTGCTAAGAAGGTTATAACATTAACGCCAATGAGTAATCGTGCAGAACTTGCAGAAGATTTAATGAAGGAAGTTAAAGAATACAATAAAAATTGCATATCTATGGATAACTATGAAGAAGCTTATAAAGTGACTTTAAAAGAAGCATGTCAAGATGATCTTATTTTGATAAGTGGTTCATTATATATGATTGGAGATATGAGAAAAGTAATACGAAAGTTGAATAAATAAATAATAAAGCACTAGATTTAATCCAGTGCTTTTTTGTTTTATTGCTTAGATTTCCATTCAACTAAAGCTTTAGATAATTGATCAGGACAAGAAGTACCTTTTCCTCTACAATCAATTCCAGCTAATCTTTCAATAGCATCATCAACTTTCATTCCGACTATTAATGCTGAGATACCTTTTAGATTTCCCTCACATCCTCTTGTGAAATGAACTTCTTTTATTTTATCTCCATCTATATTAAAACTTATTTCAGTGGAGCATGTCCCTTTTGTCTTGTAAGTATACATATGAAATTATATCTCCTTTACTATATCATCTAATATTATTATAAAATAATTTACAAGTTTTATAAAGCAAAAATTGGGGAAAGTTGTCCCATTAATGTTTTTGCCACATATATTATAAGTACAAACGTTTTTCCTAAAGGGGGTTAAAAGATGAAGGCTATTATAGTGTGTAATACTGCTGGTGATTATATAAGTATAATAAATTTAGAGGATTATTCAGTAGAAAACTTGCCCTTAGATTTAGGAGAAAAGCCTGTTGGACCTCATGGAATAAGCTGGCATAATAATATACTTATCACTGCCAATAATTATAGTAATAGTATAAGTATAATTGATTTACAAAAAAAAAGACATATTAAAAATATATATGCAGGTGCTCATCCTAATGATGTAAAAGTTTGTAATAATAGAGCCTATGTTGTATGTGGAGAATCAAACTCAATGTCTGTTATTGATATTTCATCTGGGGATATTTTGTTTGACGTACCCTTAGAAGGATGTCCTCATAGCATTGACATGGATGATGATAAAGAAGTGGCATATGTTACAAATGTAGAAAGTAATTCATTATCTATTGTTGATTGCAAATTAAATAAAGTTGTAAAGACAGTTAAAGTGATGGATTATCCAATAAAAGTCCTATTGTCTAAGAATAAGAAAATGATATATCTTTGTGAAAGTTATTTTGGACAAGACGTCGAAGGATATATTGATATTTTTTCTATCGAGAACGAAAAGTTTATAAAAAGAATCAAGGTTGGATTATGTCCTAATGATATGTGTGAGGAAAATGGCAGGTTATATGTTACAAATTTTAGTGATGGGTCTATAAGTATAGTTGATATAGAAAAAGGTATTGAAATTAAAAGGATATTTATAGGTGGAATGCCTAAAGGCATAATAAAAATAGGTGATGATATTATTATTGCGGATTACATGAGTGGGAAAATTAAGAATATTAATTTAAAAAAGAATATAATAAAAATCATAGCATCCGGTAAAGAACCCAATGCTATGATTCTGACACATCATCATTAAAAAGTAATGAAATAATTTTTGTATAAATTGCTGAAGGATTTTCTTGCCAATGAGCACAGAGTGATGCAGCTTGCTTTTTAGTAGGTAAAGAAAGCTTTAATTCCATAAGAGTTTGATTATCTTCAAGAGCTTTTAAATCAACTAAAAAACTATCATTTTTAGTAATTGTATAATCACTTTGAACGGTTAATTCCTTCTTAATTAAATCTAGATTTTCTTTTATATAACTATCTAAAATAGAAATCTTAGAAGGGGAAATTCTATCCTTGAAGAAGGAGAGGACATTTTCTCCTTTTTTTGTTACCTTTAAAAGATTTTTGTCATTTATATTTTCATAGGATATAAATCCAGAATCATCTAATTCACTTATATATTGTTGAAGCATGAAATAGTTTAAGAAGTTATTTTCAAGAACTATTTCAGTTAGTTGAGTATTAGAAATAGGTCTATTTAATGCCTTTAAAATATATAAAAGTAATAGTTTGTTTTCAGCTAATTCAGCTGTATTTTCTACCATGCTAAAACCTCCATCTCCTGTGAAAGTATCTAAAATCATTATATCATAAAAAGAATATAAGTGAATATAATTTTATTGATAGAAATAGAAGGAGTTTGAGATGTAAGTGCGATGGAGATTGGTAAAAGGTCTTATTGGAATAATATTAGTTGTTTTACTTGTAATCGAATCATATTATTTACCAGAAACATCTATGAATGTTAGTAATGAAGTTACTGAACCTCCCATTTTTAAGGTGAATAAAGAGGAAAAAATAGCTTCTATAACATTTGATATAAATTGGGCAGAAAAGGACAATTTAGAGAACATATTAAACATATTAGATAAATATAATGTTAAAGCTACTTTTTTTATTATGGGTGGTTGGGTAAACTATAGCGAAGAAAACGTAACAAAATTAAAGTCCATAAATGAAAGGGGGCATGAAATAGGGGGGCATAGTTACAAGCATTCAATGTTTACTAAAATAAGCAAAGAAAGAATGTTAGAAGAACTTCAAAAAACAGACGATATTATAGAACAAGTAACTGGTGAAAAAACAAAACTTTTTAGGTTCCCTAGTGGTGATTATAATGAGAATGCATGTAAAGTAGTTAGAGAACAGGGGTATATTCCAATACAATGGAACGTTGATTCAGTTGATTGGAAAGAACAAGGTGAGGAAATTGAGTACAAAAGGGTAAAAAACAAGATGGAGAATGGTTCTATTTTATTATTTCATAATAATGCAAAGTATACACCTAAAAACTTAGATAGATTAATTAAAGAATTAACTGAAGAAGGATACAGTTTTGTGCCAGTAGGAGAATTAATATATAGTGAAAATTATTATGTGGATAAAAATGGAACTCAATATAGAAAAAATTAGAAATTTACTTGAAAAGTAATGTTTTTATGTATTATAATGGAAATATGTACTTGTGGGGGTCATCTTTATTTTTTAATTAAGTTATTACCAAGGGAGAGAGGGGTTACAAATGGATAATTTAATGTTAAATAACAAGATATATCTTGAAGGAAAGGTAGCATCTGAATTAGAGTTTAGTCATGAAATGTATGGGGAAGGTTTCTATAGCTTTAATATTGAAGTTATGAGACTTAGTGATTCAGTAGATATATTAAATATTACTGTTTCAGAAAGACTATTAAATAATCTAGAATTAGAAATAGGAAAAGAGATAGTCGTTGAAGGTCAATTAAGATCTTATAATAAGTTTATTGATGGTTCAAATAAATTAATATTAACTGTATTTGCTAGAAATATTGAACCATGCGTAGAAAAGAGTAAGAATCCAAATGAGATTTACTTAGATGGATTTATTTGCAAAGAACCTGTATACAGAACTACACCATTTGGAAGAGAAATTGCAGATGTATTATTAGCTGTTAATAGAGCTTATAATAAATCAGATTATATTCCAACAATTGCGTGGGGAAGAAATTCAAGATTCTGTCAGACATTAAAAGTCGGAGATAATATAAGAGTATGGGGTAGACTACAAAGTAGAGAATACCAAAAGAAAGTATCAGAAACTGAAGTTATCAAGAAAGTAGCATATGAAGTTTCTGTATCAAAGATGGAAAAGGTAACTAAAGAAGAGTCCTCTTCAAATGAAGCAGGAGCAGTATAAAAATTAGAAAATTAAAATAAAGTAAAAAACCACATAAGAATAAACTTCCATAAAAAAGAAAAGCAGCTATCAAGCTGCTTTTTGTTTTAGAAAATTAATTTCTTAAATCTTCTAAAATGGTTGTTTTTGATTTTGTTTTTGAATCTACTTTTTTTATTATTTTAGCAGGCACACCAGCAACCATCATATTAGAAGGTACACTTTTAGTTACAACAGAACCGGCAGCAACAACAGAATTATCGCCAATTTCAATTCCTTCAAGAATTACAGCATTAGCTCCGATCATAACATTATTACCAATAATGCATGGCTTTAGGCTTGGTGGTTCAAGTACACCAGCTATAACAGCACCAGCACCAACATGGACATTCTTGCCTATTTTAGCTCTAGCACCAACAACTGCATTCATATCTATCATACTATTTTCACCTATTTCAGCACCAATATTTATTACAGCACCCATCATGATTATTGCATTTCTACCTATAGTTACGAAGTCTCTTATTATAGCACCAGGTTCTATTCTTGCATCTATTTCTAGCAGGTTTAACATTGGAATAGCTGAGTTACGTCTATCATTCTCGATTCTAAAATATTTTATTAAATGTTTATTATCTAAAACAATATTAGTTATGATATCACATTCACCAATTAATATATAAAATCCATTGTTGCCGTACCATTCAGTATTATCTAAGTTGGCACGACTTAAATCTCCATTGACAAAAACTTTTACCGGGGTAGTTTTTTTTGATTCTTTAATGAATCTTGCTATTTCAAGTGGATTTTTAAAATCATAATTCATATGTAATACCTCAAAAAATTACTTTCACTATTATAATTATGTTTTTGTTTAATAAGTTTTACAAAAAAATAAAATGAATTTGGGTATAATATTAATATAAATAGGAGGATTTTGTTATGATACAGATATATACAGGAGATGGAAAAGGAAAGACAACAGCAGCTTTAGGACAAGGATTAAGGGCGTCAGGGTCTGGAATGAAGGTGATTATGCTACAATTCTTAAAAGGTGGGTCTACAGGAGAATTAGAATCAATAAAATATATAGAAAATTTTAATATAGTAAGATTTGAGAAAGAAAGAGATTTTGTTTGGAATTTAAGTGAAGAAGAAATAGAAGAATTAAAAGGTGAAATACAAAAAGGGTATGATTATGCAATAGATGTTATTAAAAATAATAAATGTGATATGTTAATTCTTGATGAGATAATGGGGGTGCTTCAAAATAATTTCTTAACAGAAGAACAGGTACTAAAACTTTTTAATGAAAATAAGTCAAGTATGGAAATAATACTTACAGGAAGAAATGTACCACAAAAGATTATTGAAAAAGCAGACTTAGTAACAGAGATGAAGGCGATAAAACATTACTTTGATAAAGGGGTGCCAGCGCGAAAAGGAATAGAATATTAGTATTACTAATGATAGAGGCTTAGCTATTTTGTTAAGGCCTCTTTTTTATTGCTAATACAAATATTGAAATATATGGTAGTATAATATATATATTTGCAAAAACAGTATAAGGTGAGGATATGAAAAAAATTTTAATTATTGAAGATGATATAAAACTTAGAAAATATGTTAGCCAATATCTAGAGGCATATAGTTATAAAGTCTTTATATTAAATAGTTTTGAAGATTTAGAGAATAAGGTATTTCAAATATGTCCAGATTTAATTTTACTTGATATAAATTTGCCAATACTTGATGGATTCTACTTCTTAAAAACTATAAGACGAAAAAGTAATATACCAATAATAATAGTATCTGCTAGAAGTGAAGAAGGAGAACAAATACGAGGAATGGAGATGGGAGCAGATGATTATGTGACTAAACCATTTAGTATAGGTATATTACTAGCAAAAATAAATGCAGTTCTTAGGCGAACTAATAGTAAAAATGAGAATATTTTAAAGGTAGGAGAAATGACTCTTTTATGTGAAGGCATGCAACTTAAAGTAAAGGATGAAATAATCGATTTATCAAAAAATGAATATAAACTTTTAAATATTTTTATGAAATCTTATGGGAAAATAGTTAAGAGAGAGGATTTATTAGAAGAACTTTGGGATGAAGATACATTTGTGGATGACAATACTTTAACAGTAAATATGACAAGATTAAAGAAGAAGCTAAAAAAATTTGATTTGAGATGTGAAATTATCACCAAAAGGGGTATAGGTTATGTACTTAAAAGAACTGATAAAGAAGACTTTTAGTAAAGAAAAGACAACAATTATACTATATTTAATAAATGTAATAGTACTTATGACATTTTATTATCTTTTGGATGAAGAAAAGTTTACTATTTATCCATTAATATTAACAATATTTTTTCTATGTACATATCTAGTTTATAAAGCTTTGATATATAAAAAGTTGTATTTAGCTTTAGAATTACAAAAGCAAAGTCCTATATATGATTCTGATCAAGTATATGAGTATAATGATATTCTTGATTATCTAAGGCAAATACACCAAACCTATATGTCTCAAATATATGAGATGAATTTAAAATATAATGAAAAAAATAAATTACTTAGTCAGTGGATTCATAATATGAAAACGTCAGTAGCAGTAATAGAATTGGTTGCTGAGAAAGGTTTGTTAAATAATACCGAAAATAATGAACTTTTTAGTGATATTATTGAAGAAAAGAATAAGCTTCAAGAAAACTTAGAGGGAGCTTTAAATATGTTTAGGCTTGAAGAATTTTCAAAGGATTATGTGCCAGAGAGAGTCTTATTGAAGGAACTTGTTAAAAATGCGGTGAATGCTAAAAAAAGAGATTTTATTTATTCCAATGTATTTCCTAAAGTACAAATAGATGAAGATATATATATTTATACAGATCAAAAGTGGGGGAGATATGTAATAGAACAGGTATTAAGTAATTCCATAAAGTATTCTGAAAAGTTGAATTCATCTGTATATATAAGCGTAATTAAAAGTAATGATAAAGTAAGTTTGGTTATTGAAGACGAAGGAATAGGAATAAGAAAAGAAGATATTAACAGAGTATTTGATTTATTTTTTACAGGGAAGATTGGGAGAAAAAACAGAGAGTCAACAGATATAGGTTTGTATATGTGTAAACTGATTTGCGAAAAACTAAATAATGAGATAGAAATAGAGTCTGTGGAAGGTAAAGGCACTAAAGTGATTATTTCTTATATAAATGCATCTTAATAAAGTCTTACATTTATGAAAGGTTAAGTAAGTTAAATCGATTAGAGAACTTTATAAATGACTATATAATTCTAATTGTTAAAGCGAAGAGAATTGGAGAGTGATAAAAAGATGACAGTATTAAAGTGTAAGGGATTATCAAAGATATACGGAGCATATAAAAGTGCTAATGCAGTTAAGGCTTTGAATAATATAGGTTTTGAAGTAGAAGAAGGTGAGTTTATTGGTATTATGGGACCAAGTGGAAGCGGGAAATCTACTTTACTTAATATTTTATCGGGGATAGATAATGCGACATCTGGAGAAATATTTATAAATAATGAGAATATAGTGAATTTTAGTAAGGATAAATTAGCTTTGTTTAGAAGGAGAAATCTAGGTTTTGTCTTTCAAGATTTCAACCTTTTAGATAGTTTAACTATAAGAGAAAATATAGGTTTTCCATTAACTATAGATAAGGTTAAACCTAAAGTTATAGATGATAAAGTAGGTGAGCTAATTAGTTTTTTAGGACTTGAAAAGATTAAGAATAGTTATCCATATAGTGTTTCTGGTGGTGAAAGACAAAGAACAGCTGTTGCAAGGGCCTTAGTAAGTAATCCTAAAATTATTTTTGCTGATGAACCTACAGGAAATCTAGATTCAAAGTCATCTAAAAATGTTATGAATGTATTTAATGAAATAAATGAGAAAAGGAAAGTTACAATATTGATGGTTACTCATGATCAATTTGCAGCCTCATTTTGCAAAAAGGTTATTTTTATAAAAGATGGAGAAATTGAATTTGAAATAGATTCAAATGGCGATAGAAAAGCTTTTTTTGATAAGATAGTTGACTCCCAAGCTGCAATTGGAGGTAAATATTGATGAGTTTCCAAGAAGTAATACTTAAGAATGTAAAATATAATATTAAAAATTATGTTTCTTATATAATAGGGACAAGTATAGCACTAAGTATTTTGTTTATGTTTTTTAATTTTTTCTATAGTCAAACATTTATTGAGAAGTCATCAGAAATATTTAAAGAATTTGAGAAGAATGCAATTATAAGTGTTGTGATTATATTTTTTATATTGTTTATTGCTTATATTACAGTTACTTTCATAAAGAGCAGAGGCAAAGAATTAGGAGTATATTACACTATTGGATTAACTTCTAAGGAAATATTACGGATACTTTTATTTGAAAATGTTGTTGTATGTGGAATATCGGCAATTGTATCAATATTAATTGGAATGGTATTTTCTAAGTTGTTTAATATGGCTTTTTTAAAAGTAATGAAAATGGACAATATAAATATAGGAATAAACAAAAATGGTTTTTTGATAGTTTTGGTAATAGCAATATCTATAATAATTATCAATTATCTTTATCAGAAGATTTTATTGAAAAAGAATTCGATTATTGAAATGATAAAATTTTCAGCAAAAAAAGAAGTGATGGGAAATAAAAATATAATTAAAGGTTTTTTGGCAATAATTCTTTTAGTGATATCAATTGTTAAAATTAATAAAATCATGGATAGTCCCAATAATAATGATCCAAAGAATTTATTATTTGTTGTAGTTGCCATTGTATCTGTAAATTTTATTATTGGATTTTCTATGAATATAGTGATTATTTTACTTAAGCCTTTCCCCAAAATATATAATAATAATCTTATTACTATAAAGAGTTTGTCTAGTAAATTTATATCCTATAGATCAACTTTATTCATTTGTTTGCTTATGACTTGTTCAGGATTATTTACAATAACTGAAGGTAGTAATTTTTATAAATTAGCTGGAAGTTGGATTGATGATGAATATAGAAGTGATTTGGGATTTGTAGTAAATAAAAAGCAGCTTGATGAAAATGACTTTAGGAGCATAATTGGGAGTAATGCTGGAGAAGTAATTGAGTACAATGAGCTTGAAAATATAGAAGAAAATTATTTAGAAGCTAATAATAAAGAAGGCGGATACAATGTAAAAGCTGTAAGAATAATAAGTAATTCCACATATAATAAAAATACAGATGAAAAAGTATTTATTAAAGAAAATCAGGTAGTTGTTCCAAGTGCTAATAAAAACGATAAGTATATTAATATTCCCTCAAATAGTAATTTGATTTTAAAGATAATTAATGATGGTAAGGCAATAAATAAGGATTATAATATTGATTATTGTAGAGATTTAGATAAGTACAAGAGTAAAAATAGTAAAAATAAATTTTTGGAATATGAGAATAGAAATATAATATATAAAAAGATGAAACTGAGTAATATGATTTATGAGAATTCTTCAGATATGAGACCAGAATTTATTGTTGTTAATGATAATATTTATGATGAAATGAAAAGAGAATTAAGTCCAGAAAATATTTATTATGACATATTAGCAAATTTGAAAGATGATAGTAATTATTCTCAAATAAATGAAAAGTTGAAAGAACAATTAAATAATATTGGTGGCGAATCATTAAAAGAAACATTAAGTGTAAAAAGTAATTTGAGGAAGATAGAAATAGAAAAATGAGTTTCATACGAATTGGATTGACCTCTAAAGAAATAAAAAGAATCATATCAAAAGAAATACGAATTATATTTTATGTACCTGCTATAATAGCATTGCTTATTGTTCTTTTTATAATATTAAAACAATGTAACTATATGAGCATAGAAAATGCAAATGTAATAAAAAATGTGATAATGTATACCTTTATTGGGTATAGTGTTATATATTCGATAATATGTGAAGTAAGTAAAAGGATCTATATAAAGAGATTATTTGCTTTAAAGTAATTAGATATATTTTAAATTAAAATGTAAGTTAGAGGTAATTATGAATACATCTAACTTACATTTTTGTGTTGTAAATTGTATTAATTTATATGATCACTTTGGAAGCCCTGGCGTTTTACTGAATGCTTTTTTTCTGTTCTATTATGATTTTTTCCTTCTTCACTTGTTATGGGAGTTTGGTAATTACATTTTTCCATACGAGCTCTTTTGTTATCTGGTTGACTGTCCTTAGTCATAAAATCAAATCCTTTCAAAAAAATATTCTATGATTAGTATGTACAAGGTAAGAGGGTTTTATAAGTGATGGAGTATAAGAGTATTATTAGGGAAAATTAGATATTAAACAAAAAAAGGCTGACCATTATGAATTAATGGTCAGCTTTTTGAAATTACAATCCAATTACATCATTCATGTCATAAAGACCAGCTTTAGTTACATTGCTCATGTATTCACATGCTTTAAGAGCACCTACTGCAAATACTTCCCTTGAGATAGCTTTATGAGTTAATTCAATAACTTCTCCAGTACCAGCAAAAATAACATCATGATCGCCAACTATTGATCCGCCTCTTATAGCGTGGATACCAATTTCGTTTTGTTCTCTTTTATGATGTCCTTGTCTTCCATAAACATATTTTGTTTCATCATTTAGAGATTCTTTAATAGTATCAGCTAGAAGTATAGCAGTACCACTTGGAGAATCTACCTTTTGATTATGGTGTTTTTCTACTATTTCAATGTCATAGTTCCCATAAAGAAGAGGAGCAACTTTCTTTAATAATGAATTAATTAAGTTGATTCCAAGGGACATATTTGCTGATCTGAATAAAGGAAGGGTTTTACTTTTTTCAGATATAAGCTTTAAGTCTTCATCAGAGAAACCAGTTGAACATATTACAAGGGGTTTTTTAGTTTTTTCAGTTAAATTAATAAGACCATTTAAAGCATCAGCTCTTGAAAAATCTAATAAAACATCGTAATCAATATTTACATCATCTGTTGATTTGAAAATAGGAAAACCAGTTTCTGATGGGAATTTATCTATTCCGGCTACAATTTCCAAGTCAGGAAATTGTTTAGAACATTCAACAATCATTTTACCCATCTTTCCACAACATCCATTTAATATCACTCTTATCATTTTTAAATCTCCTTATATTAATTTGTATTCTTTTAATGTGTCTTTTAAAACTTGTTCATTCTTTGGATCCATATCATAAAGCGGAAGTCTTAGAGGACCTACTTCTTTACCCATCATATTCATTGCAACTTTAACAGGAATTGGGTTTGTTTCTATAAATAAATTATTACAAAGTTTTAAATAATCTAATTGAATTTTTAGAGCCTCATTTATATTACCTTCTAAATATGATTTAACTAATTTGTGTACAGTTTCTGGCATAATATTAGCCCAAACTGAGATTACTCCTTTTCCGCCAAGAGAAAGTACTGGAACTACTTGATCATCATTTCCAGAATAAATATCAATAGCATCACCACAAAGAGCTTTCATTTGTGCAATTTGACTAATGTTTCCGCTAGCTTCTTTTATGGCAACAATATTAGAAAGTTTAGAAAGTTCAAGTAATTGATTAGGTGTTATATTCATATTAGTTCTAGATGGAACATTATAAAGAATAATAGGAGTTTTTACAGCATTATTAATTGCTTCAAAATGTTTCATTAATCCTCTAGAATTAGTTTTGTTGTAATATGGAGTAATTACAAGTAAACCATCAACACCTACATTTTCACAATATTTACACATTTCAACAGCTGCGGCTGTATTATTTGAACCAGCACCTGCAATGACTGGAATTCTTTTATTAATAACATCCACTGTGAATTTAATAGTTTCTTTTTTCTCTTTATCTGACATAGTTGTTGCTTCGCCAGTAGTACCACAGATAACTATTGCATCAGTACCCTTTTCTACATGCCAGTTTAACAATTCCTCTAACTTTTTAAAGTTGATTCCTTCATTCGTAAAAGGTGTTATAATTGCTACGCCAGAACCTTCAAATATTGACATTTGAAATCCTCCAATCCAAATTTTTAAAATATTTTATTTCTATTTACTTACATATTTAGTATTTATGAACCGGGTAAAGTAGTATATTTTATTACTGCTATATTATCATATACAAAAAAAGCATTATAGTTGAGTAATAATGTAATGCATAAAATTACATTATTACATAATTACATTATAAATCTTTTTAGTAAAAGTGTCCTAAAATAAATATAAATAAATGAAAAAAACAATATTTATTGCATAAATTTTCATCATATTCAGTAAAAAATAGAAAGTTTAAAGTATATAAATTGTTATTTATAACTCTTAATTAAGTAATTATAGTTAAGTAGGGTAAAAATATCAATAGTTTGATTAATAAAACTTAGTATTTATACTAAGACAAATGAAGTGGCATAATAGAAAAAATATAGGGAACAATATAGAAGTGATATTAGTGAAGGTTGTGTCCTGTTGAAGAATAAAAAAAGAAAAGGGAGGAAAATCAATTGGGTAATACACCTTTAAAAAAAATAATTAAAGCGAAATTAAAAGGAAATAAAGAATTAACGAAACAAGAAGTGTTAAGAGAAAAAATAAAATATGAAATAGCTGAAGAGCTTGGATTAAAGGATAAGGTTGACGAACTTGGTTGGGGAGGACTTACAGCTGAAGAAACAGGTCGTATAGGTGGAATTATGACTAAAAGAAAGAAAGAACTTCATATTCCAACTAATGATGAAATACTTGGTAGAAAATAAATTGACTAAAATTAAGAATAGCTTTAATATATCTTTAGTAAAGATTAATCTAATGGGGGATAGCTATGGCATATGGTGAATTTGCAAAAATATACGATGAATTAATTAATGAAGATATTGATTATGATAAAATATCCAAAAGATTAAAGGATATAATAGTAAAATATAATGTAATTGGTGATGATTATCTTGATTTAGCATGTGGAACTGGTAATGTGGCTATAAAAATATCAGATAATTTTAAGAATACATGTTGTGTGGATCTTTCAGAAGATATGCTAAATGAAGCCCAAGAAAAATTCAAAGAAAAAAAGGTTCAAGCAGAATTTTTATGTCAGGACATGAGCGAGTTAAATCTTAATAAAGAGTTTGATTTTATAAGTTGCGTTCTTGATTCTTCAAATTATTTAATTGAAGACGAAGATTTTGAAAGTTATATAAATGGGGTTTATAATCATTTAAAAAATAATGGTATATTTGTATTTGATATTAATTCATATTATAAGCTATCAACTATATTAGGAAATAATACTTATACATATAATGAAGATAAAGTATTCTATTCATGGGAAAATGTATTTGAAGATGATGTAGTAAATATGTTTTTAACCTTTTTTGTTAAAAAAGGTGAGTTGTATGAGAAATTCGAAGAAACTCATTATGAAAGAGCATATAGGGAAGAGTTCATAGAAAGAGTTTTATGTTGGTGTGGCTTTGAAATTTTAGGTAAGTTTGATGGCTATAGCGATATGAAAGTTAATAAGGAAAGCGAAAGAATTCTATATGTTGTAAGAAAAAATGTGGAGGTATAAGATATGAAGGATAAGATAGTAAGAGGAACAGCCAAAGATGGAATGGTTAGAATTATAGGTGGAATTACAACTAATTTAGTTAATGATGGTACAGCAGTTCATGAATGTACGCCAGTAGCTGCAGCAGCCCTTGGAAGAATGTTATCAATGGGGGCATTAATGGGAACTACATTAAAAGGAAAAGATGAAGTAGTTACTTTAAAAATAAATGGTGGTGGTGAAGCCAAAGGTATAACAGTTACCGCTCATAGTGATGCTACTGTAAAAGGGTTTATTGGAAACCCTAAAGTTGAATTACCTTTAAATAGCAAAGGTAAATTGGATGTAGGTGGCGCTATAGGAACAAATGGACTTTTATATGTTATTAAAGATTTAGGTATGAAGGACCCATATGTAGGACAAGTGCCAATTCACTCTGGAGAAATAGCAGAAGACTTTACTTATTATTTTACTATTTCAGAACAAACTCCATCTGCAGTATCACTAGGTGTACTTGTAGATAAAGATCTATCAATAAAAGCAGCTGGTGGATTTATAATTCAAATGATGCCAGATGCAGATCCATTACTTGCAGATCTTTTAATGTATAGATTAGAGGAAATACCATCAATTACTACAATGATTAATGAAGGAAAAACTATTGAAGAAATTCTTGAATTAATATTTGATGGAATGGATTTGAAATTATTAGATTCTATAGAACCTAAATTTGTTTGTGATTGTTCAAGAGAAAGAGTTGAAAAAGCATTAATAAGTATTGGAGAAAAAGATTTACAAGAAATATATGATGAAGGAAAAGAAGAAGAGGTAGTTTGTCATTTCTGTAATAAGAAATATAAGTTTAATCATGAACAAGTTGGTGAACTTTTAGAAAAAGCAAGAAAATAGTTTATAAAAAAATCTGCTGTTATATACAGCAGATTTTTTTTGGAGGCGCCACCCAGATTTGAACTGGGGATAAAGGTTTTGCAGACCTCTGCCTTACCGCTTGGCTATAGCGCCATAATAAATTATATACTTTATTATATAATATTTTACTAGTTTTGTTAATAAATTATTCGTGAAAATTAAAAAAAATAAGAAATACTATTATTAGAATAAAAAAAGGTGTGATTTGAATGGTAGAAAATAAACTTGTAGAACAAATTGAAAAACATTTATTGAATGATGATAAGCCTTCAGTTTATCTTAATGAATTGAAAATTAATGGTATGTTAGATAAATATCCATTTTCACAATTGAAGAAATTAGAAACTATAAATCAAGCTCCTAAACATCATCCTGAAGGTAATGTGTGGAATCATACAATGATGGTGGTTGATGAAGGTGCTAAGTATAAGGAAAAAGCAAATGATAAAAGAGCTGTTATGTGGGCGCTTCTTTTGCATGATATAGGTAAAATAAAAACTACGAAATTAAGAAATGGTAGGTTAACTTCTTATGATCATGATCGAATTGGACAAAAAGATGCTAGAGAATTTTTGGAATGTATAATGAATGATAACGAGTTTATTAATAAAGTAGTGAATCTGGTGAGATACCATATGCACATGTTATATATGACCAATAATCTGCCTTTTGGTGATATGGAGGGAATGAAAAAGTATAATAATACTGATGATTTAGCAGTTGTATTTTTAAGTGATAGACTTGGAAGAGGTGGTTTAAATGAAGAGGAGAAAAGAAAAATAAAGAAACAAGTTGAAAACTTTAAAAATGAAATATAAGTAGCTAAGCTAGATAAAAAAGTGAATGTATGCAATGAACAAGAAAATTCACTGCATATATTCCATATATTTTATATATTAAATTTAATATAAAATATGACTTAATACTGTTGAACCATTTATTAAAAACTGACGTACTATATAATGATTAAAGAATAAATAAACTTCCTCTATCTATGAGCTTGCCTTTTCGTAAAGAAACTGGTTCAATATCGTATTTATATAGAAAATTATAAACTTCTTTTCCGTAAGCATAGTTCTTCAATTCTCCAAAGAAAGCAATCTTGTTTTCAGAAATTAATCCTCCAGTTCCGCCTATAAAACCATAATTAAGTGATGGTAGAAGAATATCAGCTGGTGGTATGAGAAGAACATCCATATTTTCTTTGGTTAAAGCATTATAGATGCTTTTATCACTTGTAATAATGGCGTTTTCATTAACTGGCAATATAGAACATTTTGTATATCCTTGTTTTACATGAATTTTCTTTTTGTTTTTTTGTAATCTTAAAAGATTTTTGTCTGTATAACTTAAATTATGCACAAATAAATTTGCGTTTGAGTAAGCATTAAGAATGATGTCTTGAGGATAAGATGACGTTAAATTGTTGTTGGAAAAACTGTAATTAATCTCATTTATTTTTAATTCGTTTAGAAAGTCAATTGATATATCTTTTTGGACCATAATATGATTGGTGTCGATAATATGTAGTTGAATATCTACATGACCATTTATTGCTTCATAAAGATTATTGCATTTTGGCACTTTTATTGGATTTAAGCTTAACTTTTCTAAAGATTTAATTTCTTCTTTTGAACATCTATAATCGATAAAACAAATCATTAATAAACTCCTTTATTATTTATATATAGATAAACTACTATTATGAATTTGAAAAATCAAGTAAAAAATTTGTAAAAATATATCCTGTATATAGTTTCAAATTTAATACATACTATAACTAGGAAGGGAGTGAAAAACCCATGGTTGTACAGGAATTAGCTTATTCAGGGGACTTGGATTTCACTGGAAAATTTCAAGAACTTAAAGCAGTTTTGAAAACTAAAAATATAGTTATTGGCATTGTTGAAAGTTTAGAAGGAGTTACTCATGTAGTAAAAGTGGTATGTGATGATGAAGGGTGCAATGAGAATACCTGTAATAGGATAAATATATATATAAGCAATATTCTATACAATATCGTAATTTCTAAATATAAAGAAAAAGAAATGTTTCAGTTTTTAACAGACACATATTTCTTTTTAAAGCAAGATGAAATATTAGAAGTTGAAGAAGAAATTATGAAGGTTCTATATGGCAAACAACCTTCAAGTAATGATATATTTGTTTTTTGTTCAAATAAAATAAATAATATAATGGATAAAATAAAAAGTTGTATTGAGGAAAATAAAGAAATAAATATAAATGGTTTTTTAACTTTTAGAATGAGAGAACTTAGAGAAGATATAGAAGATATTATAGATAAAGTAGTAGAGAAATACATGGTTGAAAAAGAGTATAAGGAATTTATAAAGTTATTAAAATATTTTGTTGATATACAAGAAAGTAAAATAGAAGATGTGAATTTAGTAATAAAACCTATGGGAGGATATGCAATAACAGATGGTTATGGCAAAGATATATTTGCAGAGTTTTTAAAGGATCTGTCAAATTGCAAACTTGGTATTGACGCTAATGTAGAGGATATAATAATAAGTGGTCTTATAACTAATGCACCAAAGCATATAAATATATACGGAAAAGATAAAATATCCAATAGTGAATTTATCGAAACTATAGAAAATGTCTTTGAAGGCAGAGTTACTTTTTGTAAGTGAAAATAAAATAAAAAAATGTTGACAATGATAAATATAGGTGATAAAATTGATTTTGTTAAGAAGAAACAGCCGTTTCTCACCCGCAACGCCAAGGTAGCTGTTAGTGAGGTTTTTATTGATCAAGTTGATTTTTGATAATAATAGACGGCTTTTGGCCGTCTTTTTTATTATATACAAAATTGCTTTTATTTTTCGGAGGTGAAAACTATTAACAAAAAATATATAGTTAATGAAGATATAAAAGAAAAGGAAATAAGAGCTATAGCAGCTGATGGAAGTCAGCTAGGAATTATATCTACTAGAGAAGCTCAAAAGATTGCTGATGAAGCAGAGTTAGATTTAGTTATGATATCTCCAAGTGCTAAGCCACCAGTTTGCAAAATAATGGATTTAGGTAAGTTCATATATGAGCAATCAAAAAAAGAAAAAGAAGCTAAGAAGAAACAAAAGGTAATCAATATTAAAGAAATTAGAGTTAGTTTAACAATTGAAGAACATGATATTGATATTAAAGCTAAAAATGCAAGAAAGTTCTTATTAGATGGAGACAAAGTAAAAATCACTGTCAGATTCAGAGGTAGAGAAATGGAACTTGGCCATTTAGGTCAAAGAATTCTTGATAAATTCGCTACTAAGCTGGAAGATGTATGCATAATAGAAAAACCAGCTAAAAGAGAAGGAAGAAATATGACAATGGTTGTAGGCCCTAAAAAGGCATAAACTGAGAGGAGGAATTAAGCATGCCAAAAATGAAAACTCATAGAGGTGCAGCAAAAAGATTCAAGAAGACAGGAACAGGAAAATTAAAGAGAGCAAAGGCTTTCAAGAGCCATATCCTTACAAAGAAGAGCCCTAAGAGAAAGAGAAATCTTAGAAAATCTGGGTTAGTATCAACAACTCAAGAAAAAGCAATGAAAAAGTTATTACCATATCTATAAGAATTGGTACAGGAGGTTTAAAGAATGGCAAGAGTAAAAAGAGCGGTTAATTCTCGTAAGAATCACAAAAAAGTTTTAAAACTTGCAAAAGGATACTACGGTGGAAAGAGCAAGTTATTCAAAACTGCTAATGAATCAGTTATCAGAGCATTAAGAAATGCTTACGTTGGAAGAAGATTAAAGAAGAGAGATTACAGAAGATTATGGATAGCAAGAATAAACGCTGCTACAAGAATGAATGGTCTTTCATATTCTAAATTTATGAACGGAATGAAGTTAGCTGGAATCGACATCAACAGAAAGATGTTATCTGAAATAGCTATCAATGATCCAAAAGCATTTGCTGAATTAGTTGAAACTGCTAAAAAAGCATTAGCTTAATACTACATATAAAATGCGGTCTTTGGCCGCATTTTATTTTTATATATAAATAAAATTATAGTATTATTGTTTTACTTGTATTTTGTGGTAATGATAGAAGGAAGAATTTTAGATTATATAAAGTATATATTATTTAACCTTAGAGGTGATAAGATGGGGAAGTTCTTTACAAGAAAAAACAGGCTTAGCGAAGTAAGAATATTAGCACTTGGCTTTGCAATAGTAATTTTACTTGGCGGAGTTATACTTAGTCTGCCCATTTGTTCTAAGAGCGGCAGATATACAAGTCTTGTTGACTCAATTTTTACAGCAACTTCAGCAGTATGTGTAACTGGTCTTGTAACATTAGATACAGGTACTTATTGGAATACATTTGGACAGTGTGTAATAATGGTTCTTATAGAAATTGGAGGACTAGGATTCATGTCTATAACAACATTTATTGCAATGCTTCTTGGTAAGAAAATAACGCTGAGAGATAGACTTATCATGCAGGAAGCAATGAATGCATTTAATATTCAGGGTCTTGTTAAAATGTTAAGATATGTCCTTGGTCTTACTTTTATAGTACAGTTTAGTGGTGCAGTTCTGTTAAGTTTTATATTTATTCCAAGGTTTGGAGTAAGTACGGGGATATTTTATAGTATATTTCATTCTATATCTGCATTTTGTAATGCGGGATTTGATTTATTTGGTAATTTTTCGAGTCTTACAGGTTTTTCAGGGAATTATCTTGTAATCAGTGTTATAAGCATATTAATAGTAATAGGTGGACTTGGATTTTCAGTTCTTATTGAAATATTAAATTATAAAAAGCTTAGAAAACTGTCAGTACATTCAAAAATTGTTTTATGGGTTACTTCATGTTTGATATTTGGAGGGGCACTGGCTATATTTCTTGTTGAATTCGGAAATGATGCAACGTTAGGAAACATGAACATTGGTGAAAAGCTTCTTAATTCTATGTTTTCATCCATTACTCCAAGAACTGCAGGATTTAATAGTATATCTACAGGAGATATGACTATGAGTGGAAAACTTATTACAATTATTTTAATGTTTATTGGAGGGTCGCCAGGTTCTACAGCAGGAGGATTAAAAACAGTAACGTTTGGTGTACTTATACTTACTGTAATATCAGTACTTAGAGGAAGAAATGACACTGAAGCATTTGGAAGAAGATTTTCAAAGGAAACTGTTTATAAATCATTTACGCTATTTGCAATAGGTATGTTAATAGTAGTTGGTGTAACAATGATATTAAGTATCACTGAGCCTGAACAGAACTTTATAAATCTCCTTTATGAATCAGCTTCAGCATTTGGTACAGCAGGACTTACGACTGGTGTGACTCAGGAGATAGGAACATTAAGTAAATTTACTCTTATGTTTACAATGTACTGTGGAAGAGTTGGTCCTATAACAGTACTGCTTGCAATAATAAGAAGGAAAAAGAATACAGGAATAAGATACCCGGAAGCAAAGATATTAATAGGATAGTATAGTATTTAATTGGTTATGAAAAAAGGGGGAGATTAAATGACAAAAAAACAATTTATTGTAATAGGACTGGGCAGATTTGGTGAATCACTTGCCAGGACAGTTTATGATTTAGGCCATGATGTGCTTGTTATAGATAAAGATGAGGAAAAAATTGCAGATATTGCTGATCATGTTACTCATGCAGTGCAGATGGATGCAACTGATGAAAATGCATTAAAGAATATAGGATTGAGTAATTTTGATGTTGCAGCTGTTACTATAGGTTCAGATATACAAGCAAGTGTAATGATTACTCTTTTAATGAGAGAAATGGGTGTGAAATTTGTAATTGCAAAAGGAAACAATGATCTTCATGCAAAGGTGCTTAATAAAATTGGTGCTGATAAAGTCATACTTCCAGAAAAGGATATGGGTAAGAGAGTGGCTCATAACTTAGTTTCATCTAATATACTGGATTACATTGAATTATCGGCAGAATATAGCATAATGGAAATAGAAGCTCTTGATTCATGGATTAAGAAATCATTGAGGGATCTTGAGTTACGTAAAAAATATGGAATTAACGTTGTGGCAATTAAAGATGGAAGAAAAGTGAATGTTTCACCTGGAGCAGATGAAATAATAAAGGAAAAGGATATAATAGTAGCACTTGGCTCTACTAATGATTTAGGAAAACTTGAGGGAGCCATAGGAAAAAGTTAAAATTTGAGGTGAAAGCTTTGGTTTTTATTGAAAGTAAAGATAATAATCTATTCAAAGAAACAAGAAAATTAAAAGAAAGAAAAAACAGAAATAAAAGCAGCAAATATATAATAGAAGGATTTAGACTTGTTCAAGAAGCTTTTAAGGCTGGATTAGACATAGACTATTTAATAGTAACATCTGATGGAAGAGAAAAGATAAATTCATATTTAGAAGAATATATTAGTGATAAAATAAAAATATATGAAATGACGAAAGTGTTATTTAATGAGATTATTTCTACAGAAAAGCCACAGGGAATAGCAGCAGTTGTAAATATGAATGAAAAGCCTTTAGATATGGATGGAAATTTCTATTTGTTGTGTGACAAGATACAGGATCCGGGAAATCTTGGAACAATAATAAGAACTGCTCATGCAGTAAAGGCTGATGGGATAATACTGACTAAGGGCACTGTTGATATCTATAATGAAAAGACAATACGTTCAACTATGGGATCATTATTTTATGTTCCTGTTCATTATGATGATGATAACATGACTCTTGTAAAATCATTAAAGGATAGAGATTTTAAGATTGTTGTAACATCGCTTGATACAGATAAAGATTTCTTTCAGGAAAACCTTAAGGGTAAGGTACTATTAACTGTTGGCAATGAAGGTAATGGAGTAAGTAATGAGGTATATGAGCTGGCAGACACAAAAGTAAAGATACCTATGCCAGGCAATGCAGAATCATTAAATGTTGCCATAGCTACATCAGTTATAATGTATGAAAAAGTGAGACAGGATTTATACAACTAAATTATAATATATAGATAAAAATATATTTTATAAGAATAACAAAATATTTTTTATGTTTAGACAATAAAAACGCCTTTGGTTATTAATTAGAGCCAAAGGCGTTTTTACGAGATAAAAAATAATTAAAAATATAAAATCATTGACTTTATACCTACTATAAACTTTATACTTACTAAAGTACTAACATATAAGGAGGGTAACATATGACGAAGAAGTTTTTAGGATATGCCATTCCGTCTGCATTGGCAATGTTTGTTTCATCATTATATACAATTATTGATGGGATTTTTGTTGGTAGAGGAGTGGGAGATACAGCACTGGCAGCAGTAACAATAGTAATACCGTTGACAATAATGTTGTTTGGAATAGCAACAATGTTTGCAGTGGGAGGCGGTGCACTGGTATCAAAGAATTTTGGCGCACAAAAATATGAACAAGGAATAATGGTATTCAGGCAGGTATTTAAATTTCTTTTAATATTGAGTATCTGCATAAGTCTGATATTTTCTATTTTTTCAAAGCAGATTGTAACATTATTAGGTGCAACAGAAAATATAAAACCATTAGCAGGTGAGTATTTACGATATTATTCAATATTTTCAATACCTAATTTAATAGGTATTGCTTTGAACAGTTTTGTAAGAAATGACAGCAGACCAAAACTTGCAATGGTTTCTACAATATCAGGGGCATTGACAAACATAGTTCTTGATTATGTTTTTATATTTCCACTGCATATGGGAATAAAGGGAGCGGCTATTGCAACAGGACTTGGACAGTTAATTACAGTATCTATAGTACTGCCTCATTTTATCAAGAAAAGGGGAAACCTAAGCTTTGGAAACGTGCCATTAGACAAAAAAATAATAAGGGAATTTACCAATATAGGACTTCCTTCATTTTTAGCAGAAGCAGCATTTTCAGTAATAGTATTTGTTCAGAATATTGCACTAGTTAATTTTATAGGCGAAGTAGGATTGTCGGCATATAGTGTTATAAATTATATCACTAATAGTATTTATATGGTACTTTTAGGAGTGACATTTGGAGCTCAGCCTTTAATAAGTTATAATTTTGGAGCTAAAAAAGCTAAATCAATGCTTTATGTATATAAATTATCAAATATATCAGCAATAATCATTACTGCTGTATTTACAGGAGTATGTTTTGCATTTGGAAGAGGGTTTATAGGGATTTTTACTAATGACAGTTTGATCATAGAAATTGCCTACAATGGATTAAATATTACTAATATGGGATTTTTTATTGTAGGATTAAACCTTACTACAACTGTATATTATCAGGCAGTAGAAGAACCTAAGTATTCAAATTTAATGTGTATATTAAGGTCTATAGTATTTTTACCTATAAGTGTATTCATGCTTGGAAAATTCTATGGAATTAATGGTATATGGTTAAGTCTTCTTGTATCAGAGTTTTTATCATTAATTTCAGTATATATTATTGCAAGTGTACCCCAATATACTCATAAGCATATAGCTGTTGTTAATAGTTAAAATCTTTAAGGAGTGAATTTATGTCAACATATTTTTCAATTGGTGAAATTGCAAAGATGTTTAATATTTCAACCCAGACATTAAGGCTTTATGACCGTATGGACTTAATAAAGCCGGCACATATAAATGAAGACAATGGGTATAGGTATTATTCAATAGAACAGTTCATAAAGCTTGATTGTATTAAACTATGTAAATCTATGGGACTTTCGTTAGAAGAAATAAAGGGTTTTATTGGAAATGAAAGTTCGATAAAATCCATACTAGACATTACACGAAAACATCAGGTGACATTGGAAAACAAGATAAAAGAGCTTGAAAGCATGAAGTCTAATCTTGACAGTTTTGAGAACAGAATAGAGGAATCTATTAAAACAGGATTTAATAAGATAGTGCTTGTTGATAATGAAGAACGTGCTTTGATAAGATACAGCTATCTTTTAAGAACGCAGGAAGAACTGGAATTAAATCTAAGAAAAGTGATTTTGGA
>JAQXTC010000169.1 GCA_029219285.1 Clostridiaceae bacterium | reverse complement strand
CATGAAATGTGTAAAGATGAAGCTAGACATGGAAGAGCATTCAAAGGATTACTTGATAGATATTTTAGAGACTAGGAGGTAATGTGATTAATGAATAGAATATGCTGTGATGTAAGTAATTGTTCGCATAATAAAGAAAATATTTGTTATGCTAATAGAGTAAATATTGGTGGGAAATCTGCGGAAAAAGATATGCAAACATGTTGTGGTTCTTACTTAAATAAATTATTATACAGTGATTTGACTAATAATATAAATTCAGCTGGTTCATGTGATTCTTTAGTATGTTATGTTGAAACTTGTCAACATAATTGTAATAATCTTTGTAATCTAGAACAAATAGATGTTTCAGGTTTAAATGCAAATGTTTATGAAGAAACACTATGTAATAGCTTTAAAAAGAGATAAAAAGTAAAATAATTAGGAGGTCTAAAAATGAAAAAACATTCAGCAGGAAAAGTATCTAAAAAGATGCCAATTAAAAATAAAATGAAAATGAAAATTGCCCAAACATCTACATTGTTAGAAATTGGTGAAGATATTGTAGACCTAATTATTAAAATGAAAAATTATAAGAAAATGTTTAAAAACAATAAATAAAGTTTTGTTTCAAGTAACGTATATTTATAATTTCAAGTAATATGCGTTACTTGTATTTTTTGTGATATAATCTATATATTGCTAATAATTTATTAATCAATAGACAGGAGTTAATATGAAAGTAAGAAAAATATATATTTACATCATTACTTCTATATTATTTATCAATTTAATTGGATGTTCTACAGAAAATGAAGAAGATATAACAATTGAGTATAGAGAGAATAATGTTAAAAGTGGACAAGCTGTAAAAATAAATCAATTTGAAATTGAGCAAGGAGAGAATTTTTATTATAGTATTGTAGGATATAATAACAATGATATTTATGCAATTAAATATGAAAAAGTTCCATATCAATTTAAAAATAATTCAAATGATGATTTTGATAATAGATTTGAATTGAAATTATGTAAAGATTCAGATTACATATATGTAATAAAAAGTTCAGGGGCAATAAAAAAAACCTATATGAAAATTGGTGAAAAATTTGCCAATCCATTTTCATATAGGTTGAATGGAAAAATATTCTCTAACTTTAATGAGAGCTACTTTGATGTTCGAACAGGTAGTGTTAATAAGATAGATGTAAAATATTTATCCGATTGTGGTGAATATTATAGTGTAATGGGTAATGCTGATTACTTTGAATATGAACAATATCATACAAATGGTACATTAACTTATATACTTGTTAATTGTATCAGTGGTGATTATTATAAAATGACCACTAAAAGTAATCCGGAATTTTTTACAGCTAATTTTTTTTATGATAAAAAATCTAAAGCTTTTTTTATGATTACAAGAAATAAACTATATAACATTTCATTAAAAAATGATCATTCATTTGAAATGAATTATTATGGAAGTATAAACATGGACGAAGATGGTATAGACAATGATTCTACCAATATACCTATATGCGCAATAAACGGAAATATATGGCTTTGCAAGTTGCCTTATCAGGAAAAAACTAAATTAATCCAATATAATGTTCAAAAAAAATGTGTAATTCAAGAGGTGAATGACCTTAAATTTATTTTGAATGATGAGTTTGATAGCAACATAACAGCGGTAAGAGAAAATTATTTAATTTCAGCATTAGATGATAAAAATGCAATACCTGATAAACTAAAATGTGTTGACGAAGAAGGTATACATGATATTTATGATTTTGCTGAATTTGTAAATAGTCATAGAAATTTCACAATTAATAAAACAAACTTTATAATTACAAATGATAATAGAGCAATTGTTAGTTTGTATGGAAGTGAAAATGATAAGGATTATATAAAATTTATTATTTTAGATTTATCTAAATAAGAGAAATAAGGAAGGACATATAAAGATATGGATAATAAGAAGATATTAGTAGTAGAAGATGAATTTTCAATAAATGATACATTAAAATATTCAATAAAAAGAGAAGGATTTAAAGTAGCCTCTGCTTATACTGGTAAAGAAGCAATGGAATTATTTCTATCATTTAAACCAGATCTTGTATTATTGGATTTAATGTTAC
Organism: Clostridiaceae bacterium; assembly: GCA_029219285.1. Taxonomy (GTDB): domain Bacteria; phylum Bacillota; class Clostridia; order Clostridiales; family Clostridiaceae; genus Clostridium. The sequence continues at coordinate 18,596 of JAQXTC010000169.1, read as the reverse complement.
CAGATATGAGTGGCTTTGATATTTGTAAAGAAATTAGTACAAGCTGCTATGTAATAATGTTAACTGCTAGAGATGATATGAGTGATAAAATTATGGGGATGGAAATAGGAGCAGATGATTATATAACAAAACCTTTTGAAATTAGAGAAGTAATTGCTAGAATAAATGCTATTTTTAGAAGGGCTGGAAAGAAAATTGAAAAAACAAACAATGAAATTAGTGGTTTAATTATTGATGAAGATAGAAGATTAGTTATAAAAGAGGGCAAAGAAATATTACTTAAGCGTAAAGAATTTGAAATATTGAATTTCTTATGTAAGAACAAAGGAAAGGTCTTTACTAGAGATGAATTATTAAATAACATATGGGGTTATGATTATTATGGAGATACAAGAACAGTAGATGTACATATAAGGAGACTTAGAGCTAGTTTGGGTGAAGATAAAGGAGATTCTACGGTAGAAACAGTTTTTGGGGTAGGATATGTGGTTAAGTAAATTTAAGTTACATAGTATCAGGAATAAAATAATGATAATCATCATTATTGCATTTACCATATTTAGTGTTGGGATATCAACGTATATTTATTCCATTCTCAATAAAAACTTAAAGAACAAAATCGAAATTGATTTAGATAATACGGTAAAACTTTATGAAAGTACTTTAAAGTATAATAATATATTGGACGATAATATTGAAGAAGTGATTGAAAGCACAATAAATGAGACACGAAATAACTTTGATGGCTTTTTAGGATTTTATGATGAAAAGGGTGCCTATATAAACTCCTTTGGAGAAGTTACATTAAAACAGGGTATAAATGATTTAATGGGTAAAATTAATACTGAAAAATCAATTATGCAGTTTACAAATTATATGGGGATGACAGTTACATATATTTATCCTATATATCTAAAGGGTAATTTTAGCTATTATTTAATCATACAAAAAAATTATAAAAGTGATTATGAAACAATTAGTGGAGTTGTAAAAAGTATTATTATTGGTGAAATTATGCTTTTAATATTTATGTATATATTTTTAAGTATGATGATTAAGAAAATTACAAAGCCACTTACTAAACTGAGTTTAGAAATGAAAAACTATGGTGATGGAAAAGAAGTAAAAAATCTTATTGTTGTTAATAATGATGAGATAGGAGAAGCAACAAAATCCTTTAATACAATGATGAGTGATAAGCGTAAACTTGAGAGAATAAGCAAAGATTTTTTCAATAATTCAACTCATGAATTAAAAACGCCCATTACTGCAATTTATGCTTATTTACAAGTATTAAGAGAAGAAAATGAAAATAACATAGATCCGGAATTTAAGAAAAGAGCATTTGATAGAATGTCAATGGAATGTATTAAACTTAAAGACTTAGTACAAAAACTCTTAGAAATATCAAGAAATGGAGTAAGGAAGAAAGCACCAAAGGAAAAGGTACAATTAAACATGCTTGTTGCTGAACTTTGTGAACGTGTGAAAATTCGATGTGATAAAATTGGTAAAAAGATTATATTAGATATGGATGAAGTCAGTACTTTTACAGTAAAAGATGATATTGAAGAAATAATAATGAATTTGTTAGATAATTCGTTAAAATATTCCTGTGGTAAAGAAATCAATATATCATTAAAAGAAGTAGAAGGAAAGTTTAGTTTTGAAATAGAAAATTCAACGCTAAAGATTCCCAATAATATAAAAGACCAATTACTCGAACCATTTGTAAAATATAATAACTTTGAAAAAGCTAAAGAAGAAACAATTACTAGTTCAGGGGTAGGACTATATTTGTGTAACAATTTAGCAAAAAGTAACAGTTTGGAATTAACGTATGAGATAAATGAGAGTAATGATAAAATAAAATTCATATTAAAAAATTGAGTATGGAAAATATTTACAAATTGTTTTGAATGTATTAAAATAATAATATTGAGAATTTTTATAAAAACTATGGAAAATGGGAGAAAAAAATGAAGGTTTATATGGAAAGACAGAGTGTGTCAATGCGAGATGATAAAAAGGCACCTAATAGACAAATGTTTGAAATATTGGAGAACTGCAGGATAAAAGATTTTATTAAAATATTGATTAAGAACTATTGCCCAAAGGTAAATAGTAAAAAAGCTGCATGGGTTCTTTTATATAAAGATAAAACTATAGCTGTATTTGATAGTGTATCCAAAAAATATAGTTCCATTTATAATGAGAACATTATATTAAAAGATTTATTAATGAAAAATGAGAAACAAGAACTTTATTTATATTACAAAGGTGATGAGGATATTAATTATATAATAGAATCTGAATCTGATAATTACCATATTATATAGTTTGACTAAGTATTGTAAAAGCTGAGAAGTGCCTATACAATACTTATTTTTTATTATGAAATATGTACCAACATATAATTACAGCTAATGTTAAAAAAGGGTTAAAAAGACTTAAAAATCCTTTTGGTAATTTAAATTAAGAGTATAATATGTGTGAAAAGTAAAAGTAAAGTTAAATTTAAATTAAGATTAAAATTAAAGGAGCGATTAACTTGGATAGTATTAATATGATTATCCAATTATTTGGAGGCTTGGGATTATTTCTATTTGGAATGAATCTAATGGGAGATGGACTTGAGAATGCAGCTGGAGAAAAGCTTAAAAGTATATTGGAAAAGATAACCAGTAATAAATTTGTAGGAGTACTGGTAGGAACTATTGTTACTGCAGTAATTCAAAGTTCTTCTGCAACTACTGTTATGGTAGTTAGTTTTGTAAATGCTGGCTTAATGTCCCTTATGCAAGCTGTTGGTGTAATAATGGGGGCTAATATAGGAACAACTATAACAGCACAAATGGTTTCGTTTAAACTTGATGCTATAGCACCTATTACAATAGGATTTGGAGCAATTGCAATACTTGCAACAAAGAAAAAAAGAATTAGAGATATAGCATCGATTTTCCTTGGGTTCGGTATTCTTTTTTTAGGGATGAGTACTATGTCGGTAGCTATGCAGCCACTTGCTGAAAGTAATACATTTAAGGATGTAATTGAAGTAATTGGAAGCAATAGATTTTTAGGTGTTTTATCTGGTTTGGCTATGACTGCAATTGTGCAAAGTTCATCGGCTACTACCGGAATTTTAGTTGCATTAGCTACAACAAATGTTATTGATATGAATGTAGCACTTCCAATTATTTTTGGATGTAATATTGGAACTTGTGTGACAGCACTTTTAGCGTCTGTAGGTTCAAATAGAACTGCAAAGAAAGCTGCCCTTATTCACTTATGCTTTAATGTTTTAGGGGTAATAATATTCATACCACTTATAGATTTAGTTATTTACATTGTAGAAAGTACTGATCCTCATAATGTAGCACGCCAAGTAGCAAATGCACATACCATATTCAATTTAGTGGTAACTGCAATTTTACTACCTTTTAGTAAATATTTAGTGTTACTAGTTAATAAAATATTACCAGGTGATGGTGAGGTTGAAAAACAAGGTGCAATTTATTTAGATAAGAAACTTGTAAATACCCCGGTAGTTGCGATTGGACAAGCTACTAAGGAAACTATACGAATGGGAAGACTTTCAAAGAGAAATTTTAAATTGTCCATGGAAATTTTACTTCAATATGATGAAAAAAAGGTTAAAGAACTATATGCTAATGAAAAAGTCATCAATACTCTAGAAAAGGAGATTACTAATTATCTTGTATTACTATCATCACATAATCTGCCAGATGAAGATGGTAAAATTTTAAGTAGCACTTTTCACATTATAAATGATATTGAAAGAATAGGTGATCATGCAAAAAATATAGTAGAACTTGCAATTGAGCGAGAAAAGGATAATGTTCATATTTCAGGGGATGCTAAAAAAGAGATAATTAATATGTTTGATAAAACATTTAAAGCAGTAAATATGGCTCTTGAAAGCTATGAGAATAGAGATATTGAAGAAGCTCTAGAAGTAAAAGCAGTAGAACAAAGCATTGATGAATGTGAGAAAGAACTTCGTGAAAATAATATATTAAGGTTAAATAAAAGAGTTTGTACTGCAAATGTTAGTGCTATATTTTTAGATTTAATTAGTAATTTTGAAAGAATTGGAGATCACTCTATGAATATTGCTGAAAGAGTAATTTAATGATTTGCGGAGGAAAACAGTATTGGAAATACTTAATGAAGACTTTTATGAAAGAAAAACTCTTAAAGTTGCTAAGGAACTTTTAGGCAAAATTTTAATACATGAAGTAGATGGAAAGCTTATAGGTGGCAAAATTGTTGAGACTGAAGCTTATTTAGGAGAATTTGATAAAGCTAGCCATGCTTATGGTAATAGAAGAACTCCAAGGACTATGCCTCTTTTTGGTAGAGGCGGAACAGTATATATTTATTCTATATATGGAATGTATGTTTGCTTAAATGTTATTGCTGAAGAAGAAGGAAATGCAAAAGGGGTTTTAATTAGAGCAGTTGAACCACTATTAAGTTTAGATTTTATGGCTAACAAAAGAAATAAAAAGAAATTTTCTGAGCTTTCGAAAAAAGAATGGCTAAATTTGACTTCTGGTCCATCAAAGTTATGCATAGCAATGGATATAAAAAAGGATTTAAATAATACATTATTCTGGGGTGGAGAAATGTATATTGTTAAAAATGATAAAGAGATTAAAACACTTTTTGAGAATAAAGAATGTAAGTGTGGTAAAGTTGTAAGGACTACAAGAATAGGTATTGATTATGCTGAAGAAGCAAGAGATTATCTGTATAGATTTTGTTATGAAGATAATCCTTTTGTTTCAGTTAAACCTAAGAAAAAGGATTAAATTTTTAATCCATTTTCTTAGGTTTTTTATCATAAAAGATAAATATAGTTAGTAAAATTATATGAACCATGAAATTAGGATGTGAACATATGGATTCTGAACTCCTTACATTATTAATGTATCTTGATGAAGGCCTTGTAAAGAACTTATCTTCATTAATATTAAGTGGATATATAGAAATCAGGACTTCAAAACTTATTCAAGATAGAACCATGGTTGGAAGGGCTGGATTTGATAGTAAAGAGAGCTATTTTGATGAAGATAGATGTGGTGAAGATGAAAGAGAAGGATATAAAGGTTCCAATTCTTCCTTAGTATCTCAAAGTGATGTGGGATCAGCATCAAATGCGAGTCTTGAAGATAGAGAATTTGCAAGAAGAGAGGAAGAGCTTAAAACTATATATACAACTTTTAGTTTACACAGTCAAATAATGAACAGTTTGAACACAGCAAAAGCTGTTAAAACTTTTAATGATATTACTATCCAGGAAGGAGAAGTATTTGAAGGGGACTATGTTAAAATTCATGGGGATTTAACCACTGAATCTGTTAATTCTTATCTAGATTCCTTATTAACCATTTTTGATTGTTATGGATGTGATAATTTAAATGAAATGTTAACTGGAAATAGTAATAAATTTATGAATTTTAGCGTTATGAAAACTTTACTTAGTCATTTGCTTGGAATTTTAAATAAAAATAATACTGAGGATATGATTTTGAATTGTGGAAATACACCTGTAGTAATAAATGTTAATGATAATTTCTTTATGAATTCTAATGCATATATTTTTGATAAAGTTGATTGTCCGTGTACAGTATTTGGAAAAGTAATTCGCGTAGCAAAATCAGGGGAATGTATTAGTTTATTAAGAAAGACTGGTCAGGATAAATATTATGAAAAGGTTGTAAATAATTGTATGCCTTATTGTGACTTGCTTGAAAGAAATGGAATAATAATGCCCAATATGCCAAGATTAAGATGTGATGGAATCTCATTAATTGTTGTACCAATTAGTATATACATGTAATAGAAAAATTTGACATATTAGTATAAATTAATTAAAATGATAGTAAATAAATAGTAGCTATAGCCAAGAAGTATACATTTTTTCTTCTTTAGGTATAGCTTTTTTTATTTATAATATTTTGGGGGGTGGAAAAATGAAGTCAATTTTAACTGTAATAGGTAAAGATCAAGTAGGAATTATAGCTGGAATTAGCAGTGAACTTCAAAAATATAACATCAATATCTTAAATGTAAATCAAACAATTATGAATGGGTATTTCACAATGATAATGATGTTGGAACATGTGAATAAGAATGAAAGTTTTGAAAAAGTTAAGAAAGCTTTACAAGAAAAAGGAAAAGAATTAAAAGTAGAAGTTAAAATACAAAATAAAGAAATCTTTGATTCTATGCATTCACTATAATAAAAGGAGGGCTATTATGTATAACAGTATAACGCCTCAAAATGTTTTGGAAACAATCAAAATGATTGAGGAAGAAAACTTAGATATTAGAACTATTACAATGGGGATTTCTTTACTTGATTGCATAGATTCTGATGGAGATAAAGCAAGACAAAAAATATATAATAAAATTACTACATGTGCAAAAGATCTTGTTAAGGTTGGAAATGATATAGCTAATGAATATGGAATTCCAATAGTAAATAAAAGAATATCAGTAACTCCGATTTCTTTAATAGCAGGTGCAACTGATGAAGATAATTATGTTGAATTTGCTAAGACATTAGATAGAGCAGCTACTGATTTAGGAGTAGATTTAATTGGTGGTTTTTCAGCACTAGTACATAAAGGATGTACAAAAGGGGACAAGATTTTAATAAAATCTATACCTGAAGCTTTAAATTGCACAAATAAGGTTTGTGCTTCGGTAAATGTTGGTACATCAAAATGCGGAATAAATATGAATGCCGTAAGAGATATGGGTAAAATAGTTAAAGAAACAGCACTTCTTTCTAAAGAAAATAATGGAGATGCATGTCAAAAACTAGTTGTATTTTGTAATGCAGTAGAAGATAATCCATTTATGGCTGGTGCCTTCCATGGTGTGGGTGAAGCAGACACAATTATAAATGTTGGAGTAAGTGGTCCTGGCGTTGTCCAAAGAGCTCTTGAAAAAGTTAAGGGACAATCTTTTGATATTGTAGCAGATACAATAAAAAATACAGCTTTTAAAATTACAAGAATGGGTCAATTAGTTGCAAAAGAAGCTTCAAAAAGACTTGGAGTTCCTTTTGGTATTGTAGATTTATCTTTAGCACCAACACCAGCAGTTGGAGATTCAGTTGCTCATATACTTGAGGAAATTGGACTTGAATCAGTAGGTACACATGGTACTACAGCTGCACTTGCTCTTTTAAATGATGCGGTTAAAAAAGGTGGAGTCATGGCTTGTAGTCATGTAGGAGGACTTAGTGGTGCTTTTATACCAGTTTCTGAAGATGCAGGAATGATTGATGCTGTTAATAGAGGTTCAATTAACCTTGAAAAGCTTGAAGCTATGACTTGTGTATGTTCAGTTGGACTTGATATGATTGCAATTCCAGGAGATACACCAGATTCTACAATATCAGCAATGATTGCAGATGAAGCAGCTATAGGAATGATTAATAATAAAACTACTGCTGTTAGAATAATTCCAGCAATAGGATTAAAAGTAGGAGAAACTATTGAATTTGGTGGCTTATTTGGAAGAGCACCAGTAATGCCTGTTAGTAAATTCTCATCAGAAGATTTTGTTAAAAGAGGTGGTAGGATTCCTGCTCCTATACATTCATTTAAAAATTAGTTTTAAAATATTTAAGAAGAGGCAATATGATATAATGCCTCTTCTTTATGTTTTCACATATCTAAAAATTACTTTTTACTTGATTTTCAACATATTTAAAAAATCTTAAATTTATAGAATTTCTAATGTTTTCACTACAATGTTCCATATAAAATTTTTGTAAATCAATAATACTTAGATATGCTTCCTTTAATGTTTTAGAGTTATTTTGATCCGATGCATATAAAAGTTTTTCGTATAGATTATTAGGGATTATTTTATTAATTTTTTTAAATCCTAAATAGGGATATTTATTATCATAGAGACTTCTTATAAGAATAGTAATGTTACCGAGTGCATGACTCAATAGTCTATTTGCCCAAAGCAAATTATTTCTTTTATATGCAGCATAAATTTCTGTATAATAAAAAGATAGGTCATCAAAGGATTTGATGAATGTTTCATCAGGAATTGATTTAAAACTGGCTTTATAATTTTTAAAGAAATTATTCTTATCATACAAAACCTTTACTTCATCTTTGGGAAGTTTTGTATCTTTAGTAACTGTGTAAAAATCAAAGTGTAGTCCATCTTCAAAAATTACAACCATTTGTTCAGCTACAAAATTCACATGCTCTATGTAGAGTATTTCTTTATACCTCTTTAAATAGTCTAGTCTTTTATTTAGGAACTTTTCCTTGTTTTCTTCAGATACTAGTACGTACATATCTACATCAGAATATTTATCATCTTCACCTCTTCCAATGGAACCTTTTAAAAAAATGGCATCAGCTAAAGAATCATTTAATATAGAATCTTTTATAATATCGATAGCCTTGTAAGTTTTCATAATATATCACTCCCGCACAAAAATATATATTACTACAGATTACCATAAAATAGATTAAGTGGCAATATATACTGTAGAAGCCTTTGATTTTTATATACTTAATGTAATGGTTGTGATATACTTCAGATATAACTTTATAGGAGGTATAGAAAACTATGAAAAAGATGATATCATGGAATGTAAATGGCTTAAGAGCAGCCGTTACTAAAGGATTTGTTGATATATTTAATGAATTAGATGCAGATATTTTTTGTCTTCAAGAAACAAAGCTTCAAGAAGGGCAGATTGATTTAGATTTGCCAGGTTACAATATGTATTGGAATTATGCTGAAAAGAAGGGCTATTCAGGTACAGCTATTTTTACAAAGGAAAAGCCTTTATCAGTATACTATGGTATCGGTATAGATGAACATGATAAAGAAGGTAGAGTTATAACCTTAGAATTCGAAGAATATTATGTTATTACAGTTTATACTCCTAATTCTCAAAATGAATTAAAACGACTTGATTATAGAATGAAGTGGGAAGATGATTTCAAAAAGTATCTTAAATCTTTAGAAAAAAATAAACCTGTCATAGTTTGTGGCGACTTAAATGTAGCTCATAAAGAAATAGATTTAAAGAATCCTAAAAATAATACAAAGAATGCTGGATTTACAATAGAAGAAAGAAGTAAATTTACTGACCTTTTAAATGATGGATTCATAGATACATATAGATATTTTTATCCAGATACCACAGGAGTATATTCATGGTGGTCATATAGATTTAATGCGAGAAAAAATAATGCTGGATGGAGAATAGATTACTTTTTGGTTTCAAATAGCTTAAAAGAAAAACTTGCAGATGCAAGTATACATACTGAGATTATGGGGTCAGATCATTGTCCTGTAGAATTAAAACTTAAATAGCTTTCTATTTTTTAGTTGAAATGATATAATTAGTTGTATTATATAAAATTAGGAGTGTTATTATATGGATAAAGTTTCTTATGTGGGAATTTTTATAAGTATACTAATAGCTATTTTTTCATTTAGTCAACTTGGTAAAATGATTAGTGCCATTAGTGCAAAGAAGAACAAAAGAATTTTAATACATTTATTAGGTTTTGTGGCTAATGCGTTAGTTGCAGTATTAGTATTTTCAGAATCTTTCAATTTTAATATAGAATCTAATATATTGATTTATGGTTCAATTGCAATAGCTTTAATTTATTATGTTATTGCAGTGTTTGATTCTTTATGTGAAGTTAAAGAAGTGAAATCATTAAAAGGTATGAGACAAAGAAGAATGTAGTAAAAGGATGCCTATTTTAGGCAGCCTTTTGTTTTAAATTATTATTGATTAGATAAAGAAACATATAATATGAAACTTGTAAAAAAAAATACTTTTATGTACAATCGAATAGTATCTTTAAATTAAGGGTGACTAAAATGATTAAAATTAAACTTGAGAAAAATAAAAGAGATGAACTTGAATTTAAATTAAAAATTGCTGAAGAAATTGCCAAGCAAAATAGAATGATGAAGAGAGTAATATTTGAAAGTAGAAAAATAAAAGGTGAATACAATTATAAAGTACCCATGAGATTTTTCGAAATAGTATTTAAATTGTTTAACGAAAAAGAATTAGATGATAATTCACTGTTAAGTTATTTAGTTTTTTCAGATGATTATGATGATAGGTATTATTATAAGACTGAAGCAAATGCTAGTTATATGAGAAAATGGAGAGAAGAAAGGTGTCCCAATATATATAAGGTTCAAATAAATAAAGATACCTTAGAAATTAGTAAATCAATTGCATTTAAAAAGTTATCTTTTAGTTAGGTTGTAAAATAAATATTAAATAACCATAATCTTCTTGAAGCTTATGGTAAGATTCAATATAATAAAAGATAGGACTAAACTAAAAGGGGGAAGCATAATGGAAGAACGTAGTTATACTATTAAAAATCAAAAGTTAAAAGGTACTTGGGTAATATATATATATGGTATAGCTTTTGTTTTGCTAGCTTTAAAATATTTATATGCAGCGGTATTATTTGCACTTGCAGCAGTAGCAATTACTACAAAGTATAAAATGGATAATGAAAATAAATCGGCAATGTGTGTTAATCTAGCCATTAAATATGTTGCAGCAGGCAAGATTAAAGAAGCTAAAGAGTACTTACAATGGGCAATAGAACATAATAAGTTAAATAAAGATGCTTACCTTTTTTATGGAAGTATACTTTTTGATGAACAAGATTATACTAATGCACTTGAATATTTTAAGCTTGGTGGTATTGATAAAATTGAAGATCCAAAGGTTGCTGGTATTCTTGGAGAATGTTATTTTGATAAGGGAAATTATGATTTGGCAATAAAGTACCTTGAGATGATAGAGTATCCAGAAAACTCAGATTTCGAAAAAAAGAGATTATATACTATTGGACGAGCTTATTCGGAGGCCAAAATGTATGAAAAATCACTAAATGCTTTAAATAAAGTTCCAAGAGATTTAGGTGAAATTACTAGTGATAATGTAGAATATTGCTATTATCTTGGAGTGAATTATTATTATCTTGATGATTTAAAAAATGCTAAGAAATATTTGGATAAGGTATCTAAATATGATTCTCATTATAAGTTTGTAGATATGTATGAACAAAAACTATAAACACTAAGCTGGTGGAAATTATTTCTGCCAGCTTTTTGATTTTGAATTTCTCTATGTTTTAAAAATAAATAATTTTATGTTACTATAGTTATGAAAAATGGGCATAAAATTAGAGGAGTAATTATATGAATTTAGTTACATTAGAAAATATAAGTAAAAGTTATAGTGAAAAAGTATTATTAAAAAATGTATCACTTGGGATAAATGAAGGAGATAAAATAGGGATTATAGGTATAAATGGTGCAGGTAAATCTACACTTTTAAAAATAGTAGCAGGTAAAGATGAATTTTTTGAAGGTAATATTACGAAAGCTAAGAATGCAAGGATAGAGTATATGCCACAAAATCCGGATATTAAGGAAGATGCAACTGTCCTTGAACAAATTTTCAGAGGTGATACTAAAGAATTAAAGCTAATTAGAGACTATGAAGAAGTAGTTCAAAAGTTAGCTATAGATAATAGTGAAGAGCTTACTAGCAAACTTATGAAGATTCAAGGAGAAATAGATAATTTAAATTTATGGGAACTTGAGAGTGAAGCTAAGAGTATATTAAATAAGCTTGGGATTACAAATTATGAAGAAAAGATGGCAAACCTTTCAGGTGGTCAAAGAAAAAGAGTTGCATTAGCTTCGGCTCTAATAACTCCATGTGATTTATTAATTCTTGATGAACCTACAAACCACTTAGATGCAGATTCTATAGAATGGCTTGAGGAATTCTTAAATAGTAGAAAAGGTGCCTTACTAATGATTACTCATGATAGGTATTTCTTAGATAGAGTAAGTAATAGAACTATAGAATTAGATAGGGGTATTCTTTATAGTTATGATGGGAATTATACAAAGTTCCTTGAAAAGAAAATGGAGAGAATGGAAAGAGAAGAAAGTGAAGAAGCTAAAAGGCAATCACTTATTAAAAAGGAATTAAAATGGGTTAAAAGAGGAGCTAAAGCAAGAACAACTAAACAAAAAGCAAGACTGCAAAGATTTGATGAACTAGTAAATAGAGAATATGTAAAACCACAAACTGATATTGATATAAATTTTGTGGGTACAAGACTTGGAAAGAAAGTAATAGAAATAGAGCATCTTTATAAATCTTTTGATAATAAAGAGCTTATTAAAGATTTCAATTATATTTTTACTAAGGAAGATAGAGTGGGTATCATTGGAAAAAACGGTGCTGGTAAAACTACATTAATAAATATGATTAGAGGCTTAGAAAATCCAACTAGTGGAACTATTGAAATTGGGGAAACAGTTAAGATAGGATGCTTTGCTCAAGATGATTCACATATGGATTCTAGCATGAGAGTTATTGATTATGTAAAAGAGGGTGGAGAGTATATCCCTGTAGCTGATGGTAGCAAAATAACTGCTTCTACTATGTGTGAAAAATTCTTATTTGATGGAACAATGCAATATACAAGAATAGAGAAGTTGTCTGGTGGAGAAAGAAGAAGATTACATTTATTAAGAGTATTGATGGAAGCTCCTAATGTGCTTTTACTAGATGAACCTACTAATGATTTAGATATTAATACATTAACAATCTTAGAAGACTTTTTGGATACTTTTGTAGGCGTAGTTATAACTGTATCCCATGATAGATATTTTTTAGATAGAATTTGTAATAAAATCTTCTCATATAAAGACAATAGTGAAATAAAGGTATATAATGGTAACTATAGTGATTGCCAAATCACTTTAGAAATAGAAAAAGCTAAAAATGAAAATAATAGTTCCAAAAAGGATAAAAAAGTGCAAGCACCTAGGGAAAGAAAGCAGGCACCTAAATTCTCATTTAAAGAGGCTAAGGAATATAAAGAAATTGGTGGTATTATAGAAAAGCTAGAGAACAGACTTTCTGAAATTGATGAAGAAATGGCTGCTAATGCTTCTAGTTATGGAAAGCTACAAGAGCTTCAAGAGGAAAAAGATATGACCGAGGAAGAATTAATGAATAAATACGAAAGACAGGAATATCTTAATGATTTAGCAAAGAAAATTGAAGAATATAAAAAGAACAAATAACTTTATATTAGGAAGGACATAATTTTTATGGAACTAAAGGTAAGAGTTAAAGGAAAGAGAGACTATATTATTTTCAAAGGCGACAGAATTGATGTATTAGATTTTGAAATGAATGGAGTAAAATACAAGCAAATTAGATATTTTAGAAAAGGTTTTTCAAAATCTGAATATATAGAAGCAGATCTTATAAAAGAAATTAGAGAAGTTAAATAGCAAAGATTACATAATATTTGTACTATAATACATATTGTTTACATATATATAAGTAAATAAGATACTAACAGCTTATAAATATTATGTATCTTGATAAAGACACCTACAGCATATAAAACTTAGCAGGTGTCTTGTCTTTCTTTTAAGGAGAATGGGGGATATTTAATATGGGATTTGAATTTCTTGATTCATTAAAAAAGGATTTTTTAAATTTAGATAATGATCTTTATGAAGATTTAGAACAATATCCATTAATAGAAGAAGCAAAACATAATGCGCTTATTAATTTTTATGCTAAAGTTGGTTTTTTAAGAGAAGAAAAAGAAGAAACAATAATAAAATTATTTATGGCAGCATATAATGAAAATCCTATAGATGCATTAAAACTTTTATTTTATACAAGAGATAAAGAGTTTGGTCTTGGAGAGAGAAGAATATTTAGAGTAATTATTAAAGAACTAGGTAAGATTAATAGTGAAGATTTACGACGAAACATTAAACTTATTCCAGTGTATGGAAGATGGGACGACTTATATAGTCTTTTTGATACAGAACTTCAAGGGGATGCAATTACCTTAATGCGTAAACAAATAGGTGTTGATTTAAAATCGAAGGTACCCTCTACATTAAGTAAGTGGTTAAAGTCTGAAAATGCTTCATCTAAGGAAACTAAGAGATTAGCAACAGAAACTAGATTAGCTTTTGATTTAACATCTAAGGAATATAGAGTTCTGCTTTCTCATTTAAGACAAAGAGTTAACATTGTTGAAACATCAATGAGAAAAGGTGAATGGGATAGTATTAAATATGGTGATTTATCATCAAGTGCAATTCACAAATATTATAAAGCTTTTTATAAGCATGATAATGACAGATACTCTAATTATATTAAAGTATCAAGAAAAGAAAAAATTAATAAAAATCCTAAAGAAGAAAATAAGGAACTTTATCCATATGAGCTTTTAAGAGAATTAATTCTAGATAAAGACAAAGCTTCTGATATTGATAAGAGGTTAGCTGATTTTATAAAAAATAATGATAATAATAAATTTAATACACTTGTTTGCAATGGACTTTCAAAAAAGAATCTTTATAATAAAAATAAAGGAGTTTCTTATTTAGGAGCTATAAGTACAGCTTTATTTTTTGTTCTAAAGAATACCGGAAAATTTAAAGATTATATCTTAACTGTTAATCCAAAACCAAATTTAAAAAGAATTTCTAGTAACAGTACAATTAAAAAGGTTAAGGAAATAGCAGCAGCATCTTCAACAGAAATCATTAATGTGGAAGAAGTTTTAGATGTAATACTATATGCTGGAATAAAACATCAATTAAAACAAGAGGATATGCCAAAGCAAATATTGTTTATTGTGGATGAAAACTGTGTATTAAGCTATTCAGCTAATAAAAATAAAGATACTCATGAGAACTTTTTTAGCAAACTAGATTTTAAAAATTTAAAAGAAAAGTGGAAAATGATTGGCTTTGACATTCCAGAAATTTGTATTTGGAAGATGGAGAGAGAAAGTAAAGCAAGTAGAATAATTGTAGATAATAATGGATTAAAATATGCCTATGATTATTCTAATGATACATTTAAAACAATAGTAAATTGCGAAACTATATATTCTAAGGTACTAGTAGATAATGTTTTATCTAATATAAGATATAGTTTAATCAAGTGATTTCCCAGGAAATGGAAAATACGAAAAGGGAGTAAAGTATGAACATGATAGAAGAAATTAATATTACTGATATTGAAAATATAAACATAGGACATGCACAAGATGATGTAAATGCAACAGGATGTACAGTTGTGATTTGCGAAAAAGGAGCTCCAACTGGTTTAGATGTAAGAGGGGGAGGACCGGCATCTCGTGAAACACAGCTTTTAAATCCAGTGGCTGCAAATCAAGGAATACATGCACTTGTACTTAGCGGCGGTAGTGCTTATGGACTTGATGCATCAGCTGGTGTTATGGAATATTTAGAAGAAAAAAACATAGGATTTCCAGTTATAAATACAGTAGTACCTATAGTCTGTTCTTCTTGTTTATTTGATTTAGAACTTGTAAATCACAAGGTAAGACCAGATAAAAAAATGGGCTATGAAGCTTGTAAAAACTCGGAAGAATCAAATTGTAGTTGTGGAAATATTGGAGCTGGAATGGGAGCAACAGTAGGTAAATTTTGTGGCATTGAAAGAATGATGAAGTCTGGACTTGGCTGTTATGCTGTGAAAATTGGTGATTTAAAAGTTGGCGCTATAGTTGCCGTTAATGCTTTAGGTGACGTTTTTGATTATAAGACAGGTGAAAAACTTGCAGGACTATTAAACGAAAAATTAGATGGTTTTTCTGATACAGAAGAGGAGTTTTATAAGTCTTATACTGGTATGAAAAATGTTTTTACAGGCAATACAACTATTGGAGTAATAATAACTAATGGTAAGTTTACAAAGACAGAAATGACTAAAATAGCTGCTATGGCTCAAAATGGTCTGGCAAGATCTATAAGGCCAGTTCATACATCAGCAGATGGAGATAGTGTTTATGCTATGTCTGTAGGAGATGTTAAGGCAAGCTATGATGTTGTTGGTACTTTAGCTTCAACTGTTATGGCAGAAGCTATTAAGAGAGCAGTTTTAGAAACTGAAAGTAAGTTTGGTTATAAATGCGCTAGAGATATGAAATAAGTCCTTAACAATTTAAGCACTAAAATAAGAAGGTTTAGCTTTAAGTTAGCAAACCTTCTTATTTTTTATTCACTATATATAGAGAGAATATAGACTATTTAAAACTTTAGGTTATAATTTAAAGTGAAGTAAAAAGATTTAGGAGAAAATATTATAATGAGTAAGACACTTGTACTTGCAGAAAAACCTTCTGTAGGAAGAGAACTAGCAAAGGTTTTAAAATGCAATAATAATAAAGGTTCATATATTGAAGGCAATAAATATGTAGTTACTTGGGCAATGGGACATTTAGTAGGACTTTTAGATCCTGAAGGATATGATGATAAGTATAAGCAATGGAATATGGAGACATTACCAATGCTTCCTAAGTATATGAAGCTTACTGTTTTAAAGAAGACTGGTAAGCAATACAATGAAGTTAAGAAACAACTTTTAAGAAAAGATGTCTCAGATATAGTTATTGCAACGGATTCGGGGAGAGAGGGTGAGTTAGTAGCTCGTTGGATTTTGGAAAAGTCTGGCGTTAAGAAGCCTCTAAAAAGATTATGGATTTCATCTCAAACTAATAAAGCAATTATAGATGGATTTAAAAATTTAAAGGATGCTAAGGAATACGATAATTTATATAAAGCAGCTGTTTGTAGAGCTGAAGCTGATTGGCTTGTAGGATTAAACGTTACAAGAGCATTAACATGTAAATATAATGCACAGCTAAGTGCTGGAAGAGTGCAATCACCAACTCTTGCCATGATAGTAAGCAGAGAAGAAGAAATTAAAAACTTCAAGCCAGTTGATTATTGGACTTTAAATGCAAAGGCTAATGGATGTATATTAAATTGGGTTAGTTCTAAAGGTAATAACTCAACATTTAAAGAAGAAATAGCAGATTCTATTGTTAACAAGTGCAAGGGACAAAATGGTGAAGTAACAGAAGTTAAGAAGACTACTAAAAAGAAGTACTCGACAGCTTTATATGATTTAACTGAACTGCAAAGAGATGCCAATAAGATATGGGGTTACTCTGCAAAGCAGACTTTAAATATAATGCAAAGATTATATGAAAATCATAAGGTTCTAACATATCCAAGAACAGATTCAAGATATGTAACATCTGATATTGTAGCAACAATACCTGAAAGATTAAAAGCAGTATCTTTTGGAGAATATAGAGCAGTAGCAGAACAGTTATTAAAATCAGGAGTTAAAGCTAATAAGAATTATGTTGATAATTCAAAAGTTAGTGATCACCATGCAATAATTCCTACTGAAGAAAAAGGAAATTTGGCAAATCTTAGTACTGAAGAAAAGCATATATATGATCTTGTAGTTAAAAGATTCTTAAGTGTATTATTACCTGCTTATGAATATGAACAAACTACTGTAGTTGTAAACATTTCAGGCGAAACATTTATGGCTAAAGGAAATATAACTAAGAGTAAAGGCTGGAAGAGATTATACAGTAATTTAAGTGATGATGAAGATAGTCAAGAATTACCTGTATTAAGTAAGGGGGATAAGATAACAGTTGCCTCAATTAATAAAGTTAAGAAACAAACTACACCACCTGCAAGATTTAATGAAGCAACTTTATTATCAGCAATGGAAAATCCACAAAAGTATGTGAATATGGGTAAGGATGCAGCTAAGACGTTAAATGAGACTGGCGGTCTTGGAACTGTTGCAACTAGAGCAGATATAATTGAAAAGTTATTTAATTCTTTTGTTATTGAAAAAAGGGGTAAAGATATATATCCTACATCAAAAGGAGAACAGTTAATTGCATTAGTACCAGCAGATTTAAAATCACCTCTTCTAACTGCAAAATGGGAAAATCAATTAGATAACATAGCAAAAGGAAAAGCTAATGATAAAAAGTTTGCTCACGATATGAAAACTTATGCCACTAAACTTGTTGAAGATGTTAAGGGTGGTACAGCAAAATTTCATCATGATAATCAAACAGGTAAGAAGTGTCCTAACTGTGGTAAGTATTTACTTGAAGTTAAAGGAAAGAACGGCAGAATGCTTGTATGTCAAGATAGAGAATGTGGTTATAGAGAATCTCTCGCTAGACTTACTAATGCAAGATGTCCTGAGTGTCATAAAAAGTTAGAATTAAGAGGACAAGGTGACGGGAAAATTTATGTGTGTATAAATTCAACTTGTAAATTTAGAGAAAAAGCTTCTGTATTTGAAAAACGATTTGATAAAAAAGGTAAGGTTGATAAGAGGGAAGCTAATAGAATTATGAAAAAGATGCAACAAGAAGTTAAGAAGCAGGAAGCAGAAGATAATCCATTTGCAGCTTTACTTGGAAAAATAAAATAAGTAGTAATAGTTTTATACTTTATTTGAAGTTAAAAATGGGGCTGTCGCATTAGCAGTTAAAAACTGCTAGCGACAAGCTCCTTTTTCGTATTCTAAATTATTATTTAAATAATAAAAAATTACTTTTTGAAATTTAGCGTACTTTAACTATGGGTACACAATAAAAAAATTAAAATAG
>JAQXTC010000168.1 GCA_029219285.1 Clostridiaceae bacterium | reverse complement strand
TATGTATTTAGACATTCTACTCCATGTTAACAAAACCATTACTTTGTATATTATCTATGCGCATTTTTCAATAATTCTCGATAATTAACAACATTTCCCTGCTTTTTTCGATTTTCTTAACACACATTTTTTTGTTATGTTTGCATAATAAAATAGATATTTTTTTAATTATTTTGATTTTTTCGCACAAAAATATGGAATGAACAACAATAAAGTTGTATAATAAATTAGTAGTATTTTTGAAAGAGAGGATCCATATATGAAACAAGATAACATGTTGGCAATGATATTGGCTGGTGGTCAAGGATCTAGATTGGGTATTTTAACAAAAAATATAGCTAAACCAGCAGTTCCTTTTGGCGGTAAGTATAGAATAATAGATTTTCCACTAAGCAATTGTTCAAATTCAGGTATTTATAATGTTGGTGTTTTGACTCAATATAAACCTTTAGAATTAAATTCACATATAGGAATAGGATATTCATGGGATCTTGATAGGAGAGAAGGTGGAGTAAGTATTTTACCACCTTATCAGAAAGAAAAGGGGGGGAATTGGTATAAAGGAACAGCAGATGCTATATATCAGAATATAGAATTTGTAGATCGATATGATCCGGAATATGTATTAATTCTTTCAGGAGATCACATATACAAAATGGACTATTCTGAAATGTTAGAATTTCATAAAAGTAAAAATGCTGAAGCTACAATAGCAGTATTAAAAGTTACTCAAAAAGAAGCATCTCGATTTGGAATAATGAATACGAGAGATGATTACTCAATATATGAATTTGAGGAGAAGCCTAAAAGACCTAAAAGTACATTAGCTTCTATGGGAATTTATATTTTTAATTGGAAAACATTAAAAAAATATTTAAAAGAGGATGAAGCTGATAAAACTTCAAGTAATGATTTTGGTAAAAATATAATACCTAAAATGATTAAAGAGGGAGACAAGCTTGTAGCATATCCTTTTAAAGGATATTGGAAGGATGTTGGAACAACAGAAAGTCTTTGGCAAGCCAATATGGATTTGCTTAAAGAAGACAATGAATTGTGCTTAAATGATGAGGAATGGAGGATATATTCTGGAAATTCGAGTTCGCCAGCACAATATATAGGAGTAGATGCGTGTATAAGAAATTCTATAATATCAGAAGGAGCTTATGTTCAAGGTGAAGTTAATAATTCGGTAATTTCACAAGGAGTTCATGTTGGAAAGAATACTGTAATATATGATTCTGTTATTATGCCTAATGTTAAGATTGGAGATAATGTAGTTATAAATAAAGCAATTATAGGATATGAAGCTGTAGTTAGAAGAGATTCAAAATTGGGAGATGGCAAAGAGATATTAGTGATTGGAGCCAAGGAAGAGGTTAAATCAGGGAGTTTATTAGAAGTGTGTACAACAGTTTAAAAAGTGGTTTGTGAGGGGGCAAGAGATAAGTGAACAAGTGTATTGGAATAATCAATTTAGATGAAAATGAAAGTAAAATGGGTGAATTGGTTAATAATAGACCATTAGCAGCTATACCTATAGCTGCTAGGTATAGAGTTATAGATTTTGTATTATCGAATATGACTAATTCTGGCATAGAGAATATAGGAATATTTACAAAGCGTAAATCAAGGGCATTAATAAATCATTTAAGCAATGGTAGACCTTGGGATTTGAATAGAAAGAGAGATGGACTTAGAGTGTTTAATTTTGAATATGAAGGTCCTGAAAAAGATGATGTGCACAATTTTGCAGACAATATAGAATTTATAAAGTATTCGAGATGTAAATATATAATTATGTCATCATCATACATGGTATGTAATATTGATTATAATGATGTTTTAAAAAGTCATATAAATTCAAAAAATGATATTACTGTAGTATGTAAAGAAGTTGAAAATACAAATAATTCATTTTTAAATTGTGATATTTTAAACATAAATAAAGATGGGAAAGTGCTTTCGGTTGGAGAGAATATAGGAAAGAATAAAAAAGCTAATAATATTAATATGGAGATGTATATTCTATCAGCTGAATTATTTATAGATATAGTAGTAGAAAGTATAAGGAGTGGACAATATAAGAAAATTAAAAATTATATTAGAAGTAATTTAGATAAGTTAAATGTAGGTACTTATATGTTTAAAGGATATACAGCTTGCATTAATTCATTAGAAAGTTATTATACTACCAATATGGATTTATTAAAAAATAATGTGAGTAATGAGTTGTTTTTCGGCTCTAATCAAATATATACAAAGGCAAAAGATGAGGCTCCTACAAATTATACAGAAAGTAGTAATGTGAAGAATTCAATTATAGCTAATGGATGTTGCATAGAAGGAACTGTAAAAAATTCAATAATAGGAAGAAGGGTTCATGTTAGCAAAGGTGCCAGAGTAGAGAATTGTATAATATTGCAAAATAGTATTATTGGGAGGAATTGTACTATAAATAAAGTTATAGCTGATAAAGGTAGTGAAATTAAAGCAGGAGAAAGCTATATAGGAGCAGAAGGAAATCTTGTATTCATTAAGAAAAGTAATATTCTGTAGTTATGTTGAGTGGGGAATAAAGTATTTATTCCTCACTATTTTTTAGTGTTTAATCAAAAATATCAATAATTGACTAAAACACTAAACCAGGTGTATCAATATGAGTAATTAGTAGAAAAGAGTAGAAAATAGGAGTATGTTAATCTTAAAATACGACAAATAGATGTATTCTTTTCGTGATAGTACAGATATATGATATCATGAAATACGTCGCTGACACAGATTAGTCAATAAAACTTAACATTTTCAAAAGAGATGTTAAAAAAATGTTGACAAGTAAGGATGTAAGTGATAAGATAAGAAAGTCGCTTGAGGGCGACGAGATAAATTGGTCTTTGAAAATTGAACAGAATAAATAAGTTAAGAACCAGCAATTCTTTTATTAGTAAGTTTTATGAGACACAGATTAAACTTTTTATTGAGAGTTTGATCC
>JAQXTC010000167.1 GCA_029219285.1 Clostridiaceae bacterium | reverse complement strand
CAGAGAATTATTATGAAGCAGCCAATATTGATGGTGCTAGTTGGTTTCAAAAGTTCACCAAAATTACTTTACCATCTATAACTAAGGTTTCAGCACCACTACTTATTGCTAATTTTGCATTTAATTTTAATAATTTTAATTCGGCTTTCTTGTTAACAGATGGTGGACCTGCTAAAGCTGGCTCCTCCTTTGCAGGATGGACAGATATTTTAGGATCGGCAACTTATAAGATGTCAACACAACAAGGAAACTTTGCCTTAGGTGCAGCAATGTCAATTTTAATATTTGTTATTATTGCAATATTATCATTAATTAATATGAGAATGACTGGTCAATTTAAGGAGGTTGAATAAAGAAGATGGAAGGTAGAGTGCAACTAACATCAGTGAAGGAAAGTAAAGTGACAGAATTTAAATATAAAAAACAGATGACAAAAACTGAAAGGATATATTTATGGTTAAAACGTATATTCTTATGGGTATCTATATTAATTGTAATGTTTCCAGTATTCTCTATAATATCAGCATCCTTAACAAAAGGAAATAGTTTTATGCAAAAAAGCATTATTCCAGATAGTATAACATTTGAAAATTATATCAATGCACTTAGTGAAAAAGATGGATTTGTAAGATGGATGTTAAATACAATATTTGTTGCAACAATTGTTTCAGTAATACAATTAATTATGACTTTACCAGCAGCTTATGCCTTTTCAAAACTTAAGTTTAGGGGCAAAAAAAATGGATTGAAATCCTTAATTATTCTACAAATGTTTCCGGCATCAATGACAGTCCCAGCAATATTAGCAGTCGCTTATAAATTACCTTTTGGTATGGACAATTTAATATTTTTATCAATAATTCTTTGTACTGGTAGCGCGTATAACATATGGCTTATGAAGGGGACAATTGACGGATTGCCTAATGAACTTATTGAAGCAGCAAAAGTTGATGGAGCAACAACATGGCAAGTTTTTTATAAAATAGTATTGCCATTAATAAAATCAATGTCAGTAGTTATATTTTTCTTTACCTTCATTGGAGTATTTGGAGAATATATCTATTCAGCGGCATTAATTAAAGATAAACCATTAAAGTTATTAGTTGTTGGATTAAAGAGTTTAATGGGTGATAAAATAACAAACTGGCCAGAATACGCTGCATGCTCAGTAATGGTATCAATTCCTTTAGCCATTGTATTTGTATCAATACAAAAGTTTATTTCAAAAGGATTAACAGCAGGAGCAGTTAAGGAATAGGAGGAGAATAAGTAGTGAATAAATGTGCAATATTACATTTTACAGATGTTCCTTATGCTTATGCTAAAGATAAAGATACGTTAACTTTAGTAGTGCGTACAGCAAAAGAAGATATAAAGGAATGTAAGATATTTTATAAAGATAGATATGATTGGACCAATAAATTTAAAGAAGAAGTTATGTATAAATACAGTGCTACTAAATTATTTGATTACTACAAAATAGATATATGTGTTGATAGAAATAGATATAGGTATTATTTTAAATTGACTGATTATAGGGGAGAATATATATTTCTTGATGATAGAGGATTAAGAGAAAAGGAACTAGAGCAAAGTGAGGCAACGGCATTTCAATATCCATATATAGCACTCGCAGATGTCTATCAAGAAGAAAAATGGCTTCAAGAATCTGTAGTTTATCAAATATTTGTAGATAGATTTAATAGGAATAAGGAAGTTAATTCACAAATAAAGTATAAAAAGTGGGGAGAAAATGTTTCTAGAAGTTCTGTTTTTGGTGGAAATATCCTAGGTATAGTTGATAAATTGGATTATCTTCACAAATTAGGAGTGGATTTATTGTATTTAACCCCAATATTTAAGTCTTCCTCTAATCATAAGTATAATACAGAAGATTATTATCAGATAGATCCCCAATTTGGCACCATAGAGGATGTTAAAAAACTTGTTAATGAATGCCATAAGAGAGATATGAAAATTGTTTTTGATGCTGTATTTAATCACTCAGGTGATGATTTCTTTGCTTTTAAGGATTTAGTAGTAAATGGTGAGGATTCACAGTATAAGGATTGGTATATGCCAGATAGTTTGCCTATTGATAAAAATAAAGTTAATTATTATACCTTTGCTGATAATGTAAAAGAAATGCCTAAGTTTAATACATCTAATAGTGAGGTGAGAGAATACTTATTAAACGTTGGGGCCTATTGGGTAGAAAAGGTTGGTATTGATGGATGGCGACTTGATGTAAGTGATGAAGTAGATCATGATTTTTGGAGGGCTTTTAAGAAAAGAATTAAAAGTATTAATAAAAATGCCATAATAGTTGGCGAGATAATGCATGAAGCAGGTTCATTTTTAAAGGGAGATCAAATGGATAGTATAATGAATTATCCTTTTAAGGGAGCTATGATAGATTTCTTTGCCAAGAGAAGTATAACAGTTGAACGTTTTGATGATATATTAGCTCAGAATAGAGTGATTTATATGAATTCAATAACAAGGCAACTATGGAATTTAATTGGCAGTCATGATACAAAAAGATTCTTAACAGAAGCATTTGAAGATGTTAACCGCATGAAATTAGCTATTGCTTTTCAATTCTCCTATATTGGAGTTCCTTATATATTTTATGGTGATGAAATTGGACTAACAGGTGATGAGGAACCAGATTCCCGTAAGTGCATGATTTGGAGTGAAGATAACATTAATTTAGAACTTTATAATTTATATAAAACAATGATAAAGGTACGAAAAGAAAATAAAGCTTTAATTTATGGAGAGTATAAAAAAATCTATTGCAAAGACAATGTATTAGTATTTTACAGAATAGATGCACAAGAGAAAATTCTAGTAGCTATCAACAATAATGATCAAAGTAAAAATATCAACATTGGTATAAAGACAAATACAAGAAATTTAATGAATTGTAAAAAGGATGAATTAAATGGAAGTATAGAAATTGATTCTATGGGATTTAAGATATTAAAGATAATTTAGTTTTGCTAATTGTAGTTTTAATACTATAGTTATATACTTACACATCATAGCCAATGGGTTGTATCAAAATGTATTGATACAACCCATTTATAGTTTTTAATATAATATTTAATATTAATTCAATTTGGTTTTAGTCAAAATATGGTAATATTAATTGTGGTTGAATGTAATTAAGAGAGGAGAGGAAGAAATGAAATTCAATATTATTGATAAATCTAATTGGGAAAGAAGAGAATGCTTTGAACATTTTATGAATGTAGCAAATTGTTCATACAGCATAACAGTAAAAGTAGATATAAGAAAGTTTTATAACTGGATAAAACAAAAAAAATTAAGATTTTATCCTACTTTTACATGGGTTATATCTAAGTGTATTAATAATCAAAAGGAACTACGAATGGGATACGATGAGCAAGGTAATTTAGGATACTTTGATAAAGTTAATCCTAGCTATTCTGTTCTTGATGAAAATACAAGAATAATGAGTGATTTATGTACAGAATATAAAGAGTCTTTTAGTGAATTCTATGAGAGTATGTCAAATTCGTTAGATAACTATAAAAAGGATAGTAAATATTCAACACCATTTACACCAAACTTTTTTATAGTTAGTACTCTACCATGGATGGATTATTCTGCATTTAATGTTAATAATCATGGCAGTGAACCATTTTTGTTTCCAATGGTAACTTGGGGAAAGTATATTTCAGAGAGCAGTAATACATATATTTCGGTTACTATTCAAGTTCATCATGCAGTAGCAGATGGTTATCATTGTTCAGTATTTTTTAATGATTTAGATAAGATAGTTAATAATCCAAAGGAATTTTTAAAATAATAAGGTTTAAAACTAATATTAGAGAACCATAAGGATAATGTGTTGTAAGAAAATCACAAAAGTATGTAAGAATTCATTAAGAATTAGACTATCCTTCTTAAAGATTTATACAGTATTATAATGATATAGAGTTTACCGGTAATAATTTAAGGAGGATATATGAGATTTGTTAAATTAAGAAAGAAAAAGGCACAATATATTTTGCTTGGTATAATATTTGCAATTTCTGTAGCACTTTTTTCAGTATGTACAGTCTTTGTTTCAGCAGCGTACACTTATACAGAAAAATATTATAAGGGAGACAGTACCCCTGATATGACAATTATTACTGCCAATCCTAATGCAGAAGAAACTATTAATAATAATTTAAATAGACATGGTGATGATATTTATAATACAAATACAGTAAACATGGTTTCGCTTTCAAACAATTTAAAGATGAATGATAAAACTATAGAGCTTAGTTATGCATATCTATTGCCATTAGAGAACAGAGAGAAATTGACATGGAAAGTAACTATTGATGAAGGAGATAGAAATTCATTAGCTCCAGAGGATGGAGAAATATGGATTCCTAGAACGCTAGCAGATAATAAAAAAATGGCAATTGGTGATTATTTAGAAATAGTAAATGGAGATGGACAAAGCTATAAAGAAAAAGTGACTGCTATAATAAATGATTCAAATCAGCCATCTACTACTTTGGGAATAACAATGATATATACAAAGGATATTAATAAGTTCAAATCTTTGACTAATGTAAAGTTAGTAACTTTAAATACAAGGCTCTCTAGTAAGAGTATTGTTGATGAGATAAATAGTTCATTAAGTGAGCCTATAAATGGATTTATGTTAAGCAAAGATGATTTAATTATGTGTGCATCAGTTACACCAATGATGATTGGAGGAATTGGTTTAATAGCATCTATTATTCTTATTTTGATTCTTCTATGCATATTAAGATCAAATTTATGGAATAGCATTTTAAGAGAATATAAGACTATTGGAATTTATAAATCAATTGGTATGACATATAGAGATATAAAGAAGTTTTATATTAATAGCTATGGGCTTATTTCAATTCTATCTTCAATAATTGGATTAATTGTAAGTGTACCAGTAGCAAAAAGTGTTTGTAATTCTGTATTTAGATATTTAGGAAAATATAAATTTGATGAAACTTCATTAATGATTTTAATAACCATATTTATTTTATTTAATATACTAGTATTCATCAATCTAAGTTTAACTTTAAGAAAAATAAAAAAAATAAAACCAGTTGAAGCTATAAATATAGGTGTATCTAATACAAAGAATAAATTAACAAAATCCATAATAAAAAATACAACTAATCCATTTTATCTTGCAATTAATGATATATTCAAATTTAAGAAAAATAATTCATTACTAGTATTAATGTTTACACTTACATTTTTTATTTCTATAATATTTGTAAATTTTTATTCATCCAGTCAGCATATGAACAAGAAGCAAGATGCACTTTTTGGAATGCCTAAAAGTGATATAACTATTTCGGGATCCATTGATAAAGAAAATTCCATAAAAGAAGTTATTAAAGATTTAGAAGGTAATGAATATGTTGATAGTTTATATTATTGGAATGTTTACGACTCTAATTTAAAGTTGACAGTTGATTATAATAAATACCATATAATTGGCGGAATTTTAATGAAAACAGTTTTCAATGAATTTGATGATGATGATTATGACTTAATTGAAGGTCGCAATCCCAAATTAAAGAATGAAATTGCCTTGAATTCTAAGATAATGGAGGCTAACAATCTTGAAATTGGGGATTATTTTGAGATGTTAGTTAATGGAGAAAGGAAAAACTTTTTAATTACCGGAAGATATTATTCCATGATAGCTTCTGGGATGAACTTAAGGGTTACTAATGATGCAATAGAATCAGCTGGTGGAAATGTTGCATTTATAAAATTAAAAGATAAGAATGACTATGAAAAAGTTAAAAATTATCTGCAAGATAATTATGATGATATAGTAGTCGATGAGTGTTATACACTATTAGAAGATGGATTAAGTGAAATTGAGTTAATGGTAAAACCAATTACATGTATATTGCTTATAGGTGTTTTAATGTTTTCTACAATGAATGTTATAAATATTATTATTGGCATTAATAGAGATAATAGAAAAAATTATGGAATACTGAAAGCATTAGGTGTTAAAAATTCGGATATAGTAAAGAGATGTATATGTAGAATATTAATCTTAACTTTATTAGGTGCAATATTAGGGAATATCTTATCAGCACTTTTTGCACGAAAAATATTTACGGCAATGCTATCTGGCATAGATATTTACGAATTTAATTTTGGTTATACTTGTGCAATTTTAGTTATCAATATATTACTAGTATTGATTACATCATTAGTATGTTGTCGAAGCATTAAAAAGGTATCACCAGTTGAACTTATTGTTGATTAGGAGATGGATTTATGAAAGAAATATTAATAAAAACAGAGGATTTATGCAAATCATTTATAACAGGTAAAGTAGGGAATAATATATTAAAGAATTTGAATATAGAGATTTACAAAGGTGATTTTACTATAATAATGGGGCGTTCAGGTTCTGGAAAATCAACTCTTTTATACTCATTAAGTACAATGGATGAACCTACATCAGGAAAAGTTTTTCTAAAGGATAAGGATATAACTAATATAAGTGAAAAGGAATCTTCAAAAATCAGAAATAAAGATATTAGTTTTATTTTTCAAGGAATAAATCTTATACCAGACATGACTGTATATGAAAATATTGCGTATACAGCATTGCTAAATGATAAAAATAAAAAACATGTAAGTGAAAAGGTTAATTTATTATTAGATAGATTAGAATTAACTGAGCACAAAGATAAGTATCCTTCTGAAATTTCAGGAGGTATGCAACAAAGAGTTGCAATAGGACGTGCAATAGTTAATAATCCTGAAGTTATTTTTGGAGATGAACCCACTGGAGCATTAAATTCGGCTATGGGACAAAAAGTTCTTGATATATTAACTGATTTGAATAATGAAGGACAATCTATAGTTATGGTAACTCATGATGTAAAAGCAGCACTTAGAGGTGATAGATTGGTATATCTTCAAGACGGAAGAATAAATGGAGAGTTGAATTTAGGAAAATATGATGAAAAAGATTTAGTTAATAGAAAGAAAAAACTAAAAGAATTCTTAGAAAATCAAGGTTGGTAAAGTTTTTATTATATAAAATTAGCTATAAATTTTAAAATTAAGAGAATTATTTTTGAAATTTAAAACTTCAAAAATGATTCTCTTTTAAAATTTGTGATATATTATTGGTAAGATTATGTTTTTAGGGAGAGTATATGGATAATATTTTAATTGTAGAAGATGATAATGATTTAAGTAATCTTGTTAAAGATTATCTTCAAATAGAAGGATTTAATTGTATAATAGCTGAAAATGGAGAAGAGGGAATTGAGAAATTAAACCATCAAAAAATAGATTTAATTATTATGGATATAATGATGCCAAAGCTTGATGGCATAACTGCATGTAAAAAGATACGAGAGAATACTCATATTCCCATAATAATGTTATCAGCTAAAAGTGGTGATATGGACAAGATTCTTTCTTTAGGGGTAGGGGCAGATGATTATATGACTAAGCCTTTCTCACCTATGGAACTAGTTGCTAGGGTAAAAGCTCATTTAAGGAGACAAACATATTTTAATTCCAATAGTAATAAAGAAAAATCAAAGACTTTTGGAAAACTAAAGATTTATCCAGATAGTTATAAAGTCACTATTGAGGGTAGTGAAATAAAATTAACAACAAGAGAGTTTCAAATATTAAATTATTTCACAGAAAATAAAGGAAGAGTTTTTACTAAAGAACAGCTTTATGAAGGTGTATGGGGATACAATGAATACATGGATGAAAATACTATAGCAGTTTATGTTAAAAGACTTCGAGAAAAGCTTGGAGACGAAGGAAAATTACATTTAAAAACAGTATGGGGAGTAGGATACAAGTGGGAAGAGTAGTATGAATAATTATATAAAAAAGAAAATAAGAAAGCTTTTAATTTTAATAGTTGTTATGATTTGTGTTTTATCTATACTTGTATATAAAATATCAGATAAAACACAAATTAATACGGTTAATTTATGCAGAATTGTTACACACGACAATATTCAAAAAATAGAGAAAGCGGTGAAAAATAACAATTTTGATAGTATAGATATTGATGATATGAATTATTCAGTAATATCTTTAAATGGAACAATAATAAAGACAACAGAAGAAAATAAAAATATTGGCGATAAAGTAAATTTAAAAACGGATTTATCTTTAGATAATAGTTTTGAAGTTAATAATCCTAATAATATTAGGTATTCTACATTAATTACTATAGATGATAATGTTACTAATATAGTGACATTAATAATTCCAACAGATTTAATTAGTAAGATGCAGAAACCTACTGATAATAGTTATTATGTTTTTGGTAGTATTATAGTATTCTTTGTATTAATGTACTGTGTTTTTAAAGTGTATAGATTGGTAGTAGTAGATGTTTTTAATCCTATTAAGGAAATGCATAAATCAGCTAAAAGTATACTTAAAGGTAGTTATGAAAAAAAAGTATATTATGATTATGATGGTGAAATTGGTGAGTTTGCTCATGATTTTGAAAATATGAGGGATACATTAAAAAATTCTAAAGAAGAGGAAGAAAGAATCAAAAGTTCTGAAAAGGAACTTTTAGCATGTATTTCACATGATTTAAAAACACCAATATCATCAATATCAGGTTATTGTGAAGGAATCCTAGATGGAGTTGTAAGAAGAGAAGAAGATATAAAAAGATATTGTGGAATCATATTAAAGAAATCAAAGGTGCTTACTAAGTTGATAGATGATATTTTAGAATATTCAAAGGCGGAAATAAATAAGATGTCGATAAATAAAGAAGAATTATATTCAAGAGATTTTATGCTTGAGATTTTAGAAGATTTATCAATTGATGTGGAAGCAAAGAAAAGAAATTTTGTCTTAGAGGGTAATATTCCTAATGTATTATTGAAAGTAGATAGAAAAAGGATAGAAGAGGTATTTTACAATATTGTTGGCAATTCTATAAAATATACAAATGAGGATGGCGTAATAAGAGTTAAGGTTACCAAAGAAGATGCTTATCTTTATGTAAGTATTAAGGATAATGGGATAGGGATAGGAGATTCAGATATTCCATTCGTATTTAATAAATTTTATAGAGGGGAAAAACATAGGAATATGAATATTCCAGGTTCAGGTCTTGGACTTTCTATTTCCAAATATATTATTGAACAGCATGAGGGCAATATAAAGATAAATAGTAATCAAGGATTAGGAACAGAAGTTATGTTTACTATTAAAATATAAATAGCTATTTCAATTTTGAAATAGCTAATATTTAATATACTATACAATCTAAGAAATCATTAATATTTACCATTAATCGTTTTATGCCTTCAATATCATCAGCAACATTTAATCTATGTTTCATAAAGTAACACATTTGCTTTGATAAATTATTTAAAGAAGAAGAGTCGAAATTTAAATTACTTTTTGAAGCATTACATGAATCCAAAGAATTGTAAATTCTATATAATTTAGTTAAGATATTTGTATATAGTTTATTAAGTTCTTCAGTACAATTTAAATAAGTGAAAATATTTGTACGAGGAGTTTTTGAATAATTGATATTTTCAACTATAGAACCTTTCCAGACCTCTCCGCCTAATAGATTGTTAGCAGTTCCAATAAACAGATCATTTTTAGAATCAACAAATAAAATTCTTCCACCATTATTTTGTGAGGATTTTAAACCGTCTTTAAAGAGAGTTCTAAAATTCACACCATCATCTGATACGTAAAAATTAAATCCTTTTTCATATTTAAAGCTATCAAGTAGAGTGATTACAAGGCTATATAGATTAATTAAAAAAGTGATTAGTGGTTTACCATATTTGTGTTCAAGAGATTTTGTATTACAAAGTAAAGTATCTCGTATTATTTCCATATTATTTGATGAATCTAAGGTACTTATTAGTAGTTTGTTCTTATATTCTTTAATTTGCCAAGCGAAAATGTTAAATGGATTATCAAAACCAGAATTGTGTTTGGCAATACAACTATTATTCTTTTGGTGATTAATGTTAGCTGGGATTAATGGAGCTCCACCTACGATTTTTTGCCATTTATCGTTTTTATTTATTCGGATTATATCAAATCCTGCAGGAACGGCTAAAGATAAAGGAATATTTTTGGTAGCACTAATATATAAAAAATCATGAAATATTCCCATAGACATAGGAAGAGTATTAGTTTCATCTCCAAAGCCATTACCTATAATCTTTATCCATTGATTTTTTTTAGGATCAGAAAATTTAGAACGCCAAACTTCAACTCCATTTGAGCCAGTTGTGAATAAATATAATTTCTTATTAAATACAATCATATTGTGTATAGAACCATTAATAGGTGAAGAATCACCACATAAAATTGGCTGGAATTTATGAAATTCAGGGTCTCTAGAATAGTATAGAAGAGGTTTAGTTTCATTTTCATTTATGGAAGATAAGTATAATAGTCCATTTAATGAAATCATTGATTTACATATTGTACCTTCTATATTTGAAGTATCAACTGTAAGCCAGCGTATGCCATTTAAGGATTTGACGATAGTTAATTTTTCGCCAGTCCCTGCAGCATAGATAGCAGGAGAAGCACTTAGAGGTTTATGAGTAATCATAGTATTAAAGCCATTACTGCCATTATTTCTAGATGATTTATATACTTTCATCCAAGGAAGGGAATGATCTTTTTTATATCTCCATATTTCGGCAAAGTTATTTCTTCGAAACTTATCATCAACAATTAAGGGAAGTTTAGTTATAACATCTGGCAATACATTTGTTATTGTTGATGAAAATAGGTTACGACCAGTACCTACATATATATAATCATTAAGTTCAGCCATGGACCAAGCAAAGTCATTTTGTATGGCACTGTTTAAATTATAATAATCAAATCCATTAATACCAGTTAGTTTTTTAAAGCCGAACATTAACTTTCTCCTTTTTATTGTTTTAAGTTATACATTTTAATATATGAGAGGGAGAAAAAGAGGGTGATAGATAATTTAACTATTTATTAAATTATCTATTTCTAGTTTACAATACTCTTTTAGTTCACTTATAAAAATTTCTGAAGCTTTAGAAAGGGTTATATTTTTAGGGGTTATGTACGAAAAGTACCTTTCAAATTTATTATCTAAGTTAAGTAGAGTGATTTCTTTATTTTTTACAGCTTCATCTACAACTAATTTAGAAATTATTGTTATTCCAAGACCATTTTTTACAGCTTCTTTTATGGCATAATTACTACCTAGTACTACTACATTTTTGGGAGTGATTTGGTGAAGAAACAAAAACATATTTAAGTACTCCCTTGTTCCTGAACCATCTTCTCTAATAAGCCATTTTTGATTGTCAAGATAATCATAATCAAATTCTTTTAAATGAGGATTATAAGGACAAGCTAATGTCATTTTATCCTTTAGTAAAAAGTTTTGATTTAATTGAGATGAAGATATGCTTCCTTCAATAAGCCCTATATCTAAAGTTAAGTTTTTTATTTCTGCTGATATAGTAGCTGTATTTTCAATTACCACTTCTATATCAATATCTGGGTATTTTTTTGAAAAGATAGAGAGAAACTTAGGCAAAATACATTCTCCTATAGTTAAACTAGCACCTATCTTAATATGTCCTTTAACAGTATCCGTTGAATCATGAACAGCGATATATGTAATATCTAAAAGATTAAGCATTTCCTTAGCTCGTTTGTATAAAATATGACCGCTTTCAGTAATAAAAATTCTTTTTTGTTTTACGGATCTATTTATTAGAGTAACATCAAAATAATTTTCTAAATTTTTTATGTGAGTACTAACACTGGGTTGGGATAAGTTGAGTTTCTTTGCAGCTTTAGTAAAGTTTTTACAATCCACTACTGTTATAAAAGTTTTTAGTTCATCAAACACTATAATTACCTCGTAGTTAATAATTATCAAAAAAATTAATGATTATCATATTTAATATTTATTTTACTTATGATTATAACAGATATATACTTCTAATGTAATATAACAAAGGAAAAGAAAGGATTGAAGAAATAATGGATAAAATAAAGAGAATTTTACCGGGATTTATTGTATCAGTAGCACTAGGTATTATTAGTATGCTAATAGGAAATATTTTCCCTCAAATAGGTGCTGCTACAATTGCCATATTCTTAGGAATGCTAGTAGGAAATTTATTTTTACATCAAAAGATTTTTCAACCAGGATACAAATTCTCAGAAACTAATCTTTTAAACTATTCAATAGTTTTGCTTGGAGCAACATTAAGTGTTTCTACTTTAATGGAACTTGGAATTAATGGTATTATGTTTATAGTTATTCAAATGGCAATAACCATAACTTGGGCAATATTCATAGGTAGAAAGTTAGGTTTTGGTAAGAACTTTACATATTTAATGGCAGCAGGAAATGGAGTTTGTGGTTCATCTGCAATAGGAGCAGTAGTTCCAGTTGTAGAAGCTGATGAAGAAGATAAGGGAATAGCAATAACAATTGTAAATGTTACTGGTATTGTTTTAATGTTTTTATTACCTGTGCTATCAGGATTCTTATATAATCACTCAGAAATGCAGACTTCAGCATTAATTGGTGGTACATTACAATCAGTTGGGCAAGTTGTTGCTAGTGGTGCAATGGTAAATGAAAGCGTTAAGGATCTTTCTACTATCTTTAAGATTGTTAGAGTTATATTCTTAATTGTTGTAGTTCTTGTTTTAGGAGAACTTAGAAATAGAGATGTAGCAGGAGAAGCACATAATGGAGAAAAACCAAAGAGAAAAGTTAAAATTCCATGGTATGTAATTGGCTTCTTTATAACTTGTGCTTTATTTTCAATTGGTATTATAAATGAACCTGTATCACATGCAGCTAAATTTGTTAGTAATAAATTTGAGGTTATAGCGCTTGCAGCAATTGGATTAAAGGTTAATATAAAAGATTTAGTGAAACAAGGCAAAAAAGTAACAATATACGGTATATGTATTGGTACAATGCAAATATTATCAGCAGTAACACTAATATGGTTACTAATAAAATAATGAAAAGACAAGGTATTTTTTATTACCTTGTCTTTTTATTATTCCAATATTTAGCGAAGAAAAGCACCATTGTTTATATCAATAAATGTGCCATAGAACCTGTTTCTTTTTTAAATCTTTAATTCCGGTCATAATTTATATTTGTAATAAAAATATACTTTTAGATATTTATCTAACAATTTAATGTTTTAGTGTTCATAAATTATAGCTTTGTGTAAGTGACACCAGCTATATTTAAAAGTTCTATAGCATATTCATCAACTCTATAATCATTCTTATAGTATATATGTTTTATGCCAGATTGAATAAGAGCTTTTGTACAATTAAGGCAAGGAAAATGTGTAACATATATGGAACAATCCTTTACTTTAATTCCTTCTTTAGCACAATAATACAAAGCATTTTGTTCAGCATGAATTGTTCGTATACAATGACCATCTCTCATTTTATGTTCAGTATCTATACAATGTTTATCACTAGAAATACTACCGTTATATCCTGTACTAACAATTCTGTTATCACAATTTACTATAACAGCTCCTACAAAAGCTCTATCACAAGTACCTCGTTTTGCTATGTTTTCAGCTATTTCCATGAAATATTGATTCCATGATTCACGCATATGATCACCTCTATAGAACATTATCATAGATAATATTAAAACATTTTAATTAAAGGAAGTAAAGAAAAAACATCATATTTGAATTTTGAAAAAGATTATTTGATTAATTAATTATTGTATTTTTAATAATATACAAAAAAATACTTTAAAAAAGTAAAAATAGATAAAAAATACTAAATTTATTTAAAAAAATAGAGTTTATTTGGAGTTTTAAGGGTTATGTGATAAAATATTAAATAGGAGGTGAATTATGAGTAT
>JAQXTC010000166.1 GCA_029219285.1 Clostridiaceae bacterium | reverse complement strand
ATACTTTTGCAGACTTGTAGGCAGCAAAAAATAATTTTACTTACCCCATAAATTCATATGCTCCCTTTATAGTAGGCAGTTAAAATAATAAAACTGTTTCTATAAAGGGAGCAGTTCATTTTGTAGGTTTTGTGGTGGAGGCGAGGGGTATCGAACCCCTGTCCGAAAGTAGACCAGCCTGACTTTCTACGAGCGTAGTCTGCATATTAAAATTCACTCCTTAGTACCCCTACAGACGGGAGACTAATTCGCTAGCTTCATAAATACCCCTCTAGCTCAAAGCTTTGCTAGGCTTCGTTTCCTACT
This sequence comes from Clostridiaceae bacterium, assembly GCA_029219285.1. Lineage (GTDB taxonomy): Bacteria > Bacillota > Clostridia > Clostridiales > Clostridiaceae > Clostridium. The sequence continues at coordinate 17,727 of JAQXTC010000166.1, read as the reverse complement.
TTTATGACACCAGCTACCCAAGACGTAGGCATCCTGGACTGATGAGCAGCGCTATTAGGCTGCTAATGCAAAATTATTATCTTCTGCGTTTACATTTAATGCATAGCTGATTAACGAGTCGTCCATGCTTTACTCGGCCCGCTTATCAAACCCATCTTACCCCCGTCGAAGCCAAAACGCCCCCATGTTAGGTAAGAAGAATTTTTCAAAACTTCATAAACAATATTTAGTTTTCAAACTTCTTCAGTAGTTAGATTATATCTCACGCTACCACACATGTCAAATTACAATTTCTCTCAATAACTCTTAATTCTTCCCTCTTAATTCTTAATTGCTTAAATTAAAGTTCCTCCATAAACAGTACTCCATCACGCCCACTTAGTTCTGCAATAACTTGGGAATGATTCATTTTTTGTTGAGTCTTTACTCTAAATATAATTGCTAATTTTGAAATAGCTTTGTCTTTATTTTTTATTATTTGTACATTATCTATGTGCATGTCATTATTTCTACAATAAATTAAAAGTTTTCTAAATGCATCAGAGTCATCTATTTCTGCATATAAATCTAATACTTTAGATGTCCCATAAATTTTTCTATCAAATTTATTAAAAAGCATTACTGCAAAAATAAATATATTTCCTATAATAGCCAGTTCATAAAATCCAACCCCAACAGCAAGACCCATACAACCTGATGCCCAAAGACCGGCAGCTGTAGTTAAGCCTCTTATTTGTTTTTTACTTGTAACTAATATACTTCCAGCCCCTAAAAAACCTATTCCACTTACTACCTGTGCTCCAAGCCTTGTTGGATCAGTATTTCCTCCATATTCATTAACAATATAAATATTAGTCATCATAACAAGAGCTGAACCAATGCAAACAAGCATATGAGTTCTTCCCCCAGCAGCTTGTCCTTTTCTTCCTCTTTCAAGCCCTATTATTCCACCACAAAGGACAGCTAAAAATAATCTAATAGCGATTGAAATTCCATTTAGTTCTTTTAAAACATCATACAATTCTGCTAATACATCCACTTTTATCCCCACCTTTTACTAATTATTACTATAAATGATAACATAAAATAGCAAAAAAACGTGAATAAAATCAAATTAAAATGTAAATACTATCCTTAGTTATTTTTTATCCCTAATTATACAAAGGAGGAAACTGTAATGGCACTCTGGTTTAATAACCTTAAAACTATTATTAGACAAAAACAAGATATACTAAGGATAGTATTACTAATATTTATACTCATTTTACTTTTTTATAATGCCCTAATTCTTTTGTCAAAAGAATATCCTGTTAGCATTAATTCAACAAATTACTTTTGTGCAGAAGCTCCCACAAAATCTGTGCATGTATTTAGAACTAACAAAACTCAAGTGAATGAAAATAAAGATTCTAAAATTGCCATTCAATAGTAGACTAATATTTTATAGTATCTAGGAATTATACAAAATTAAAATAAGTAAAATTCTGTTTTTCTTTAACAAATTCGCTTTTATCTAAATACCATGGACATATATTTTTAAGGGATTTACACTATATTTGTAAAGAATACTGCCCAACGATTTTTTATATACATTTATTGTGTTTTTTGCCCTAAAAACATAAATTAAAAAAGGTTATAACTAGCCCTCAACATAGTTATAACCTTTTTTAATTTAATATCTACTTCTTGCTTTAAGTTCTCTATCAATATCTCTCTTATGAGCCTTTTCAAGTAATGAATCTCTCTTATCATAGTTTTTCTTACCCTTACATAAACCAAGAGCAACCTTTACTTTTCCATTCTTTAAATAAAGACTTAATGGTATTAATGCATATCCATCTCTTTGTACTAGACCATTTAATCTAAATATTTCTGATTTATGGAGTAATAATCTTCTTATTCTTAACGGATCTACATTAAAGATATTCCCTTGTTCATATGGAGAAATATGCATGTTTCTTATAAAAACTTCCCCATTGTTAATATCACCATAACAATCTTTTAAATTACATTTACCATTTCTTATTGATTTTACTTCTGTACCAACAAGTTCTATACCAGCTTCAATTGTTTCTTCAACAAAGTAATCATGTCTAGCTTTTCTATTTTCAGCTAATGTATTGCTGCTTTTCTTTCTAACCACTTCTACTCACCCACTTAGGTTTTATTTTCTTAATTATAATTCAAAATACCTTTATTCTTCAACTTCTTCTTTCAAAGATTCTTTTACTTCAGGTAATTTTTCACTAAGCTCTTTGCTAAGTTTAATTTCTTCCTTACTATATTCATCTTCTAAAATATCAAAGAATATTTCTCTATTAGGTATATCTACTCTACTACACTTAACCTTAACTTCATCACCAAGTCTATATACCTTCTTAAGTCTTTCGCCGATTAAACAAAGATGCTTTTCATCATAAACATAATAATCATCATCAAGAGCAGTAATGTGAACAAGACCTTCAATAGTATTTGGAAGTTCAACAAACATACCAAAAGAAGTAACTGATGAAATTATTCCATTAAATTCTTCACCAATTCTATCTCTCATATATTCAGCTTTCTTTAAATCATCAACTTCTCTTTCTGCATCTTGTGCTATTCTTTCAGTTTCAGATGATTGTCTAGCTGCAACCTCAACTAATCCCTCTAACTTCTTACTTCTCTTTTCATCTATTTTTCCATTTAGATATTCCTTAATAATTCTGTGAATCTGTAAATCTGGATATCTTCTAATTGGAGAAGTAAAGTGACAATAATATTTAGCTGCTAATCCAAAGTGCCCTGTACATTCTGACGAATATCTAGCTTGCATCATACTTCTAAGTAGCAATGTACTTACTACTGTTTCTTCTTTTGTATCTTTTACTTTATCTAATATTTCTTGAAGATTTCTTGGCTTAATTTCACCATTCCATCTAACTCCATATCCTAAGTTATAAATAAATTCTTTAAATTTCTCTAATTTTTCTTCATCTGGATCTTCATGAATTCTATATACAAAAGGTAAGTTAGCCCAGTACATAGTTTCTGCTATTGTTTCATTACAAACAAGCATAAATTCTTCGATTATCCTATTGGCTATTTCTCTATCATATGGTTTTATATCTATTGGCTTTCCTAAATCATTTAGTATAATCTTAGATTCATCAAAGTCAAAATCTATAGCCCCTCTTTTTAATCTTTTCTTATTAAGAATATTGCAAAGTTCTTCCATTGTTCTAAAATCTTCAACAAGGTCAGCATATTTCTTTATTAATTCTTCATCATTATCCCTTAAAATCTTAGTAACATCAGTATATGTCATTCTTTCATTTGTCTTAATTACTGATTCCATTATTTCACTATCTAGAACTTTACCATTATTATCAATAATCATAAAACAGCTAAGAGCTAATCTATCTACTTTTGGATTTAATGAACATATACCATTTGATAATTTTTTAGGAAGCATTGGAATAACTCTATCAATAAGATATACTGAAGTACCTCTTTTTAAAGCTTCTTTATCAAGAGGATTCTTTTCTCTTACATAATTAGATACATCCGCTATATGAACTCCAAGCTTATATCTTCCACCCGCTAACTTTTCAATAGAAACTGCATCATCTAAATCCTTAGCATCTTCACCATCTATAGTTACCATTTTTACGTCTCTTAAATCTCTTCTTCGACCAAATTCCTTTGGATCAACTTCATCAGGAATACCTTCCACATAATTCATTACCTTTTCAGGAAATTCTTCTGGTAAACCATACTTTTTAATAATAGTTAAAATATCAAGTCCTTTCTCACCTTTTTGACCTAATACTTCTACAATAACACCCTCAGGGCTTCTTCTCTTATCTGGCCACTTTGTTATTTGCGCAACAACTACATCACCATGTTTAGCTCCATTTTTATCTTTCTTAGATATGAATATATCTTGATTTATTCTTGTATCTTCAGCAACTACAAATCCGAAGTTTCTGCTATCTTCGTAAGTACCAATAATCTTTGTATTTGCTCTTTCTAGTACTTGAATAACTTCTCCTTCTCTTTTCTTCCCATTAAGGTCATCTCTAGTTATTTGAACTAGAATTTTATCATTGTTCATCGCTCCACCCATGCATGAACTTGGTATAAATACATCTTTTTCTCCTTCTTTATCAGGAATTAAAAATCCAAATCCTTTTTGATGAGCTTGAAGTTTACCAGTTATGAGACCTAATCTTTCAGGTAATGCAAACTTATCCTTCTTGGTTCTTATGATACTGCCTTCTTTTTCCATGGCTTTTAATGCTTTTTTAAAGGCTTTATATTCGTCAGAATTTATATCAAAAACTGCTACTAATTCTTGTATATCCATTGGTCTATAAGCTTCTTCACGCATAAACTCTAATAATGTCTTTTTTAAACCCATTTTTTATCCTCCAAAAAAAATATTTATATTAATATTTTAGCCATTATACTTATCTATTAATCTATAGTATATATTACCACACGAGACTTCATAATGATAACAAATTATAGGTTTTTATTCTAACACAAGTAATGTTTACTAAAAAACATATTTTTTAATTACAAAAAAACCTACGCCCTGCACGACATAGGTTCTTTTATCTATTTTTAATGGTGTAATATACTTTAATTAAGACGGTATGAATGTCCAACTTACCAGAGATTTAAGACTTAAAACTATTTAGAATAGAATTCGACTATTAGATTCTCATTTATTTCTATAGGAATTTCATTTCTTTGTGGCAATCTTTTATAAACTGCCTTAAAGTTGTCTAAATCAGCATCAATATATGGTAGTGTGTTAACGCTATTATTAATGTATTCAAGATAGTTAGGAGATTTTCTTGACTTCTCTCTTAGTGAAATCTCCATTCCTGGTTTAACTTCATATGATGGTATATCAATTTTCTTACCATTAACCAATATATGTCCATGATTAACCATTTGTCTTGCTGCCCTTATAGAATTGGCAAATCCCATTCTATAAACAAGATTATCTAATCTAGACTCAAGTAATATTAATAAAGTTTCACCAGTTGTGGTATCACTTTTTGTTGAGAAGGCTTTATCTACGTATTTTTCAAATTGTTTTTCAAGAACACCATAGTAAGCTCTTAATCTTTGTTTTTCTAATAGTCTTATTCCGTATTCTGATAATTTCTTATCTGCTCTGCTCATTCCCTTTCCAGCACGTTTCATTGCCTTTGGATGTCCATAAACATTTAAGCCAAGTCTTCTACACTGTTTGAAACGAGGGCTTCTATCTCTAGCCATGGTTTTCCTCCTTGTTTTAATTAAATTATGTATATAATATACCATGAGTTAGCACTAATTGAAAACTATTATCAACTCCATTTCGTGCGTTTATTGAGAACTATTTTCATTTATCTTTTTAATTCTAACTTTTTCGCAAAATTTCTTATCCTCTCAAAAGAATTATTTTTATAATTAGTCTATTATTATATAATGCAGTGTGTAATTTTAGTTTTCCTACATCTAAATAAATCTGGCTTGTTCATTTACAAGAATATTAATTACAATCATAAAAAGCTGGTTCCTAAAATGATAGAAACCAGCTAGTAAATTCTCTTATATTGTATTTATTTAAAAACCCTTAATAGTATTCCACCATACTTACATATGATTGGTGCAAATACTAATGATACTATAGTCATAAGCTTAATTAATATATTCATTGAAGGTCCTGATGTATCCTTAAATGGATCACCAACAGTATCGCCAACAACTCCTGCCTTATGTGCATAGCTTCCTTTTCCGCCATGAGCTCCACCTTCAATAAACTTTTTAGCATTATCCCATGCACCACCTGCATTAGCCATCATTATTGCCATTAATACACCTGTTACAACTCCACCACCAATAAGACCTGCTAAAGCTTCTCCTCCAAGAAGAAGACCTACAGCTAGTGGTACTACAATGGCTAATATTCCTGGTAAAATCATTTCATGTAATGCTGATTCAGTTGAAATTTGTACACACTTAGAATAATCTGGTTGCTCTTTTCCTTCAAGAATACCTTTCTTTTCTTTAAATTGTCTTCTAACCTCTTCGACCATCCTAGTTGCTGCCTTACCTACTGAAGACATTGTTAAAGCTGCAAATAAGAATGGTAACATACCACCAATTAATACACCGATAAGAGTTAATGGATCTAGCAAATTAATAGATTCAAGATTTATAGCTTCTGAATAAGATGCAAATAATGCTAATGCAGTTAGAGCTGCCGAACCAATAGCAAATCCTTTTCCTATTGCTGCTGTTGTATTTCCTACTGAATCTAACTTATCAGTTATATCTCTAACCTCTGGATCTAAAGCACTCATTTCTGCAATACCACCTGCATTATCGGCAATTGGTCCATAAGCATCTACGGCTACTGTAATAGCTGTAGTAGAAAGCATACCTACTGCCGAAAGAGCTATACCATAAAGTCCTATAGAACCATCTTCATTACCACCTATTGCAAAATAAGAAATAAAAATACCTATAGCAATTAAGATTATTGGAATTACTGTAGATCTCATTCCAACTGAAAGACCAGAAATGATATTAGTTGCTGGCCCAGTTTCCGATTCCTTTGCTATAAGTTTAACTGATTTATAATCTGCTGATGTATAAATTTCTGTAATCTTACCTATTATCAATCCAACTATAAGACCTGCAACTACTGGCAAGAATAGTTTTAGACTATCAAACATTACATAACATACTACTGCCCCTAAAATTATTACCAAAATTCCTGCAACTGTTGTGCCTGTATTTAATGCTTTTTGAGGATTATCACCCTTATTGCATTTAACAATTAAAATACCAATTAATGAAGAAATAATTCCAACTGCTGCTAAAATTAATGGGTACATAGATGCAGTCTTTCCATCAACAGCAGTAAGTACACTTCCTAATGTAATTGCAGATATAACTGAGCCTACATATGACTCAAAAAGATCAGCTCCCATACCTGCTACATCACCAACATTATCACCAACATTATCAGCAATTACTGCTGGGTTTCTTGGATCATCTTCTGGTATACCTGCTTCAACTTTTCCAACAAGATCTGCACCAACATCTGCTGCCTTTGTATAAATACCACCACCAACTCTAGCAAATAAAGCTATAGATGAAGCTCCAAGTCCAAAACCAGTAATATATTGAGTATTTAAATCAAACACATAAGAAAGTACTCCTAGTCCAAAAAGTCCAAGACCTACGACACATAAACCCATTACTGTTCCGCCTGAGAATGCAAGAGATAAAGCTTGCTTTATACCAGTTTTAGCAGCTTCTGCTGTTCTAACATTTGCTTTTACTGCTATTCTCATTCCAATGTATCCTGCTATAATTGAAAATATGGCACCAACTAAAAATGCTAGTGCTGTTTGTATTTGCAAGAAAATAGCTATTGCTAGTGCCACTACAATAATAAATACAGTAAGGTATTTATATTCTTGCTTTAAAAATGCCATAGCACCTTCTTCTATGTGTCCTGATATCTCTTGCATTTTTTCGTTTCCACTACTCTTTTTAACAATACTATTTGCAATAAAGATAGTGACTAGTAAGGCGGCTATACCGCAGATTAAAGGTATAATTAATAATTCCATACAACCATCCCCTTAAATTAAAAATTCTCAAAATAACTACTTCTAGTCATCAACATAATATATTCAAAGAAAAAAATAAAAATTCCTATAGTCATTTCAGATTAATTAATTTTGTGCATATTGTACATAAAAAAATAAAGCCTGCAAAATTTTTGCAAACTTCATTTAATAATTTAACTATTTTATAATATTTAGTGCTAAAGTGTTAGCTGCAAATAATATCATACCTATCATTGTAGCTCTTGCAAGTTTTACGTCCTTAGTTCTTGCTTTGTTCTTTGAGTAGAATGTTTCATTATTACTACCTTGAACTAAGCCACTTAATGCATCTGATTTACTTGGTTGCATTAATATTGTTACCATAATTGCTATTCCTAAAATTACTTCTACAACTAAAAGTGCATTATGCATTGGAACACCTCCCGCTTCCGTTGAATCATACTTAATCAATACCTTTAGAATAACATATTTTGTATTCTCTTTCAACTTAAATTGATTTATTTATCCATTATCTGTTTAGATAATTCTAAAAAGGCTTCTAAAGCTTTTGATTTCCATTTATCCTTATGATAAATAACTTGGGATATTATACCAAATTCAGGGCCACACCAATTAAGAGGAATTAACTTTCCTGCAGCTAATGCATCTTTTACTGCTACCTTTGGTAATAGTGTTATTCCAAGTCCACTCATTGTAAATTGCTTTATTGCTTGTACACTTCCTGTTTCCAAGACAAGGTTTATCTTAACTCCATTTTCTTGCAGAATGTTCTCAAAAGCTGCTCTATAGCTACATCCTGTTTCAGTTAAAATTAATGGTTCATTTTCAAGGTCCTCAGGATAAATTTCCTCTTTATTTATTAGATGATTTCCTGGATAAGCTAAAAGAAGCATTTCTTCATCAAATTCTACTTCTGAAATAAAATCTTCTGAATCTATCTTTCTGCCAAGAGAAAATGCAACATCTATAATATTATCTTTTAAGTATTGTCTGAAGTCAGCGCAACTTCCAAATTTCAATGATACCTCTACATCCGGATATAATTTCCTATATTCCTTTAATATCTCAGGCAATCTTATTACACATAAAGACTCAGCAGCACCAATTGTTAATGTTCCGCTAGGCTTTTCTTCATTAAATACTACATTTTTAATATCATCTGATAATTTTATCATTTGTTTTGCATAAGGCAGTAACTTTTTCCCTTCGTGAGTCAATGTAACATGCTTTCCTATTCTTTCAAATAATTTCACTCCAAGCTCTTGTTCTAAAAGCTTAATCTGAGTTGTTATAGTTGATTGTGCATAACCTAAATCATTTGCTGCCGCTGTAAAACTTTGAAGCTTACCTATAGTTAAAAAAGCATTTAATTGTCTAAAGTCCATAATTACTACCCCCTATCAATTTTTTCGAATATATTTATCAAAATTATCAATTTTACCAATACCTATATTAATGATATCATATTAATATAAAGTAATACAATAAAGAACGATATATCTCATATTGTATTATAAAATGAAAAAATATTTATTAAAAAATATAAAATGTATAATATATATAATCAATTTTAAGGCAAATATTAATTTAAATTATTGTACATTATAGGAGGTCTATACATGAGTAATAAATTAAGAGTCGGAATCATCGGTGCTACTGGAATGGTTGGGCAAAGATTTGCTTTACTTTTAGAGAATCACCCTTGGTTCGAAGTTACTGTACTTGCTGCAAGTAAGAGATCTGCTGGTCAAACTTACGAAGAAGCAGTAGAAGGAAGATGGAAAATGGAAGCTCCATTACCTGAAAAATATAAGAAAATGGTTATAAAAGATGCATATGAAGTTGATGAAATTTCAAAAGAAGTAGATTTTGTATTCTGTGCAATTTCTTTAGATAAAGCTAAAACAAAACTTCTTGAAGAAGATTATGCAAAACATGAAACACCTGTAGTTTCTAACAACTCTGCAAACAGAAATGTTGCTGATGTTCCAGTATTAATTCCTGAAATAAATGGTGATCATGCTAAGATTATTGAAGCTCAAAAGAAACGTTTAGGAACTAAGAGAGGATTTATAGCTGTTAAACCTAACTGTTCAATTCAAAGTTATGTTCCACCAATAAATGCTCTTAAAGAATTTGAGCCTACTGAAATATTAGCTTGCACATATCAAGCAATTTCTGGTTCAGGAAAAACATTCAAAGAATTCCCTGAAATTCTTGATAACGTAATTCCTTATATCGGTGGAGAAGAAGAAAAGAGTGAAAATGAACCACTAAAGATTTGGGGTACTATTGAAGATGATAAAATAGTTCCTGCTAAAAATCCAGTGATAACTACTCAATGTATTAGAGTCCCAGTTTTAGATGGACATTTAGCAGCTGTATTTGTTAACTTCAAGAAGAAACCTACAAAGGAACAAATAATTGAAGCTTGGAATAATTTCAAAGCACCAGAAGTTGTTTTAAATCTTCCAAGTGCTCCAAAGCAATTCTTACGTTACTGTGAAGAACAAGACAGACCACAACCAAAATTAGATCGTAATTATGAAAATGGTATGGGAATATCTATGGGAAGATTAAGAGAAGATAAACTATATGATTATAAGTTTGTAGGTCTTTCTCATAATACTTTAAGAGGTGCTGCTGGCGGCGGCGTTCTATCTGCCGAATACCTAAAAGCAATAGGATATCTTTCCGCCAAGTAAAAATCCCATTTAATAAAGTAGAGCTAAATTTTTAGCTCTACCTCTTTTTTATAAGTTAACTAGATTTTTTAAAGATATATCTAATACTTTAAATGAATGTGTTAGTGCACCACATGAAATATAGTCTACTCCTGTTTGTCCATATTCTCTTATCGTATCTATATTAATGTTACCTGAACATTCTGTAATAGCTCTATCCCCTATTAATTCAATCATTTCTTTAGCTACTTTCGGACTCATATTATCAAGCATAATAATATCTGCTTTAGCTTCTATTGCTTCTAAAACCTGCTCTTTAGTTTCTGTTTCCACCTCAATCTTAGTGGTAAAAGAAGAATTTTCCTTAGCTAATTTTACTGCTTCCTTAATTCCTCCAGCTGCTGAAATATGATTATCCTTAATTAACACTGAGTCAGATAATGATAACCTATGATTAGCTCCTCCTCCACATAATACTGAGTACTTATCTAAATGTCTATATAATGGAGTAGTCTTTCTTGTATCTACTACTTTTGCTTTACATCCTTGTAATTTTTCAACGTATTTTGATGTAGTAGTAGCTATTCCACTCATTCTTTGCATTAGGTTTAATGCTATTCTTTCTCCAAAAAGAATATTTCTAGTATTTCCAATAACACTACCTATAACAGTTCCTTTTGAAACTCTGTCTCCGTCTTTCACATCAAAACTTACTTCAACATCTCCAAGTATTTTATAGACTCTCTCAAAAACAGGTATTCCAGCAACTATTCCATCTTCTTTAACGATTATGGATGCTTTAGATTTAGAATCTTCTTTTATAGTTGCATTTGTAGTTATATCTCCAAAAGGCATATCTTCTTGTAATGCCCTCTGTATTAAATCATCAACAATTAAGTAATTCAACATAGTTATCACCTATACTTTCTTTTAAGAAATGTAATAATTCTTCTCTAGATGGGTATTCAGTTTCATCATAATATAATTCATTATTAAGCTTTTGAGCACATCTGTATCCAAAAACAACTCCTTCTAATAATGAATTACTAGCAAGTCTATTACTTCCGTGAACTCCTGTACATGCTGTTTCACCAAGAGCATAAAGATTCTTAAGATTTGTTTCACCATTTAATCCTATCTTAATTCCTCCCATAGCATAATGATGCGCTGGTGATATAGGAAGCATATCTTTTTCCATTCTATATCCCCTCTTTAAACATTCATTATAAAGGAATGGGAATCTTTTCATTACAAATTCCTTATCTAAATGTGTTAAATCAAGATATACATATGGTGTTTCAGGTGTTTTAGCAATTTGTTCAAGTTCAGCTTTTGATACAACATCTCTTGGCTTTAATGAATCAATAAATTCTTCACCCTTTAGATTTCTTATAATTGCTCCTTCACCTCTTAATGATTCTGACAACAATAGTCTTTTGCCGTTAGATTCCTTTTCATATAAAACGGTTGGATGAAGTTGAAGGTAATTTATATCTTTTATTTCCACATCATTTTTTAAAGCTATGGATATACCATCACCAGTGAGACATGGATAATTTGTAGTTGAAGTGAATAATCCTCCAAGGCCTCCTGTGGCTAAAATTACCGCTTCACTGTGAACTTGGATTGTCTCTCCATTGTAATCACAAATTCCACCTACACAACGATTGTCTTTTTTTATAATATCTATAATCTTGCAATGCTCAATTACCTTTATATTTTTTCTTTTTGCTAATTCTTTATAAAGGCTTTCCATTATGAATTTACCAGTTTCATCTTTAATGTGAGCTATTCTAAAAGTACTGTGTCCACCCTCTCTTGTATAACTAAGTGAGCCATCCTCTTTTCTATCAAACTCTACATTTAAATCAACTAACCTCTTTATATTATCTCTTGATTCTTTTACTAATACTTCAACAGCCTTTTTATCATTTTTATAATTCCCAGCCTTCATAGTATCTTCAATATAACTTTCAACATCATCATCGTTTAATAATGTAGAGATACCCCCTTGAGCCAAATAAGAATTACAATCTTTAAGACCTTCTTTAGTAACCATAATAATATTTAAATTTCTATCTAAATTTAAAGCAGTATAAACTCCTGCTATACCAGTTCCAGCTATTAATACATCACAGGTTTTTATCATAACTTAAAGTCATCTCCCCAATTTATGCATGTTTTGTAAAGCTGTGAAAGCCTTAACTCTCATGTCTTCATCTATTTCTATTTCATTACTTTCATTTAAAAGACAATCATATACTTTTTGTAAATTTGTCATCTTCATATTAGGACAAATCATTGAATTTTTTAAAGTAATAAATGTCTTTTCTGGACTTCTTTTTTTCATTTGATGAATTACTCCCTCTTCAGTAACAACAATAAAGCCCTTTGCTTTTGAAGAAGCTGAATAATCAATAAGTGCAGATGTACTTCCTATATAGTCTGCAATATCACGAACTTCTTTTTTACATTCAGGATGAACTAATATTTCAAAATCCTTATACTTCTCTTTTTGCTCTAAAACATCTTCAACTTCAACTCTTTCATGAGTCGGACAAAATCCTTGATATAAAATGAACTTCTTATTTGGAAAATGTTCAGCAATGTAACTTCCTAAGTTTCTATCTGGTATAAAAATTATTTCATCACTATCAACGTTATTCATTATGTTTAATGCTGATGAAGATGTAACACATACATCTGACATAGCTTTAATATCTAAATTTGTATTTATATAGCTTACAATCTTAGCATCTGGATGTTCCTTTTTTAAATCAACAAGCCTGTCCACCAATCCCATATCAGCCATAGGACATCTTGATTCCTCTGCTGGCAATAAAACTTTTTTATTAGGCGATAATATTTTTGCACTTTCTGCCATAAATCTAACACCACAAAAAACAATTAAATTACTTGAAGATTCAACCGCTTTTTTGGAAAGGAAGTACGAATCGCCAACTAAATCTGCAATTTCTTGAATTTCTGCTGGTTGATAAAGATGAGCTAAAATTAAGGCATTTTTTTCTTCTTTTAATCTTTTGATTTCTTTAACTAAATCCAATTTACACAGCTCCCTATAGCTTTATATTATATTACACCTATAGGTGTATATACACTTGTATATAGTGTAATCCCCCCAGAAACTTTTGTCAATAAGTCTGTGCCTTAACCATATCTCCGTTACCTAAGAGCATCATTTAAGTTTATGTATTACACGTTTAAATCTACATATTGATTAACAATGTATACATAAAACATATTTCCATACTTATATCGCCAACCACCATTTTCCTTTATTGCAATTGGATGATTATACTCTACTTTTTCATTTTTTGAATTTTCTTCTGCAAAATCTTTTGCCAAAACAAACGTATATTTCTTTCCTTTTTGAGCTACATAATCTAAAAAACCTTTGCCGAAGTTATAAGATTGAATAACCGCTTTAATATCACACCCTTTACTTTTTGCCAATGAAATAAGTTCTGAAAAATATTTGCATCCCTGCCTAATTGAATCATCTTCATTAAGAGTATTTGGTTTTAAATCTAATGATTCACTAGATTGCATTACATCTTTTTCTCTTCCACCGGATTCTACTTGCATAATAGCTAGAAGATAATCAGTATATTGTGAAATATGGTATTCCTTAGCATACTTCTCCACCGTCGGTTTATAACTAAGCACTTCTTCTGATAATTGCTTCTTCTTATTTGAATCAACTTCATTAATATCTGTTACTGATAGAATACTTCCTATTATTAAAAGTGTTATAAAGATTATAATAAAACTTTTTATTTTACTCCTATTAGACTTTTTTCTGTATTTAATTCTAGCTGATTTATTGTTTAAATTAGTATTTGTGCTGAACAAATATTCACCTCCCTAATAAATAGTAATTACAAAAATCCTTATATTAATTTTGCATCTAATCCCAAAATAAAAGCAAGCATATTACACACATCATTTGTTAATTTAAGGAATTATTAATAATCATCTATAATCACCAACCAACATCTATTAATATTCTTCATAATTCTCCAAATTTAAAAGGCTGTTACTTACATAACAGCCTTTTAAATTATTTCTTTATATTAAAGAATGCCTTTCTTCCTCTATATTCAGCTACATCTTCTAATTCTTCTTCGATTCTTATAAGTTGATTATACTTAGCAACTCTTTCACTTCTTGCTGGCGCACCTGTTTTAATTTGACCTGCGTTAACTGCAACAACTAAATCTGCAATTGTTGTATCTTCAGTTTCACCAGATCTATGAGAAACTACAGCTGTATATCCTGCTCTATTGGCCATTTCTATAGCATTTAAAGTTTCTGTTAAAGTACCAATTTGATTAAGTTTTATAAGAATTGAATTTGCTACTTCTTTTTCAATACCTGTTTCAAGTCTTTCAGTATTTGTAACAAATAAATCATCACCAACAAGTTGAACTTTCTTGCCTAATCTATCAGTAAGTAGCTTCCAACCTTCCCAATCTTCTTCTGCCATACCATCCTCAATTGAAATAATAGGATATTTATCAACCCACGCTTCTAAGAAATCAACCATTTCAGATGCACTTAATGTTTTACCTTCATGTTCTAAAACATATTTACCATTTTCATAGTATTCAGAAGATGCTGCATCTATTGCTATAAACATATCTTCTCCAGGTTTATATCCTGCTTTTGTTATAGCTTCTATGATAACCTCAATAGCTTCTTCATTTGATTTTAAGTTAGGTGCAAAACCACCTTCATCACCTATACCAGTTGAATAACCTTTATCATTCAATATTTTCTTTAATGTATGATAAACTTCTGCACACATTTTTAAAGCATTAGAAAAACTTTCTGCACCTACTGGCATAACCATAAATTCTTGTAAATCAACTGAATTATCAGCATGAGATCCACCATTAATAATATTCATCATTGGAACTGGTAGTACTTTTGCATTTACTCCACCTATATATTGATATAATGGAATTCCAAGTGAATTAGCTGCTGCTTGAGCACATGCAAGAGATACACCTAAAATCGCATTAGCTCCCAATTTTCCTTTGTTAGGAGTTCCATCTAATTGAATTAATGTTTTATCAATATAAGTTTGATCAAATACATTACATCCAATTAGCTCTTCTGCTATTGTATCATTAACATTTTGAACAGCCTTTCTTACACTTTTACCCATATAGTCACTTTTGTCACCATCTCTAAGTTCAACAGCTTCATAAATTCCTGTTGATGCTCCTGATGGGACAGCTGCTCTTCCCATAGTGCCATCATCTAAATATACTTCAACCTCAACAGTTGGAAAACATCTTGAATCTAAAATTTGTCTTCCAATTACGTCTACAATTTCTACATAATCTTTCATCGAAAGTGCCTCCTTCATTTTTTACCTCTTTTTATAAACAAAATTAGTATTCACTAATTCAAGTCCACATATTCAAATTTCTTTGCACTTTCAATAACTGTATTATTTAAAAATAGTATGCTTCATAATCTCTAATATATTTTGATTTTAATTTTTCCTTCGCCCAATATTTATTAAATTTATTCCGCCACTCGTCTGCTTTCTTTTTATCTATTTGTTCTAAGTAAAAATAAAATTCTTCTAATACTTCAAGTTTTAAAAACCCTTTCATTAAATGCCTTGGAAAATCCACTTTTCTTTTATAACACTTTTTAGGATCAATAATCATAATACTATTGTCCTCTTTAACTAAGACATCCTTACATCTAGTATCTATTTTTGAAAATCCTAATCTTTTAAATTCTTTTGTTAACTTATAAATATTAAAAGTTAGTTCCTTATTGAGTCCGTATTTTTTTATGTATTTATTAAGTATAATTCCATCTACTTTATCTCTTACAATATAAAGTTTACCTGCTTTATATATCTTTGGAAAATACTTCGATCCTTTAGTTTTAAATAAAATTCTTGATTCATCACTGCAAACACTTTCTTCTACAAAAAGTTTTATTATTTTATTTTCAGGTAATTCATAGACAATTCCATTATTGCCTTGCCCCAAAAGACATGCATTTTTAAAAAGCTCTTCAGTTTTCTTATCAAATTCAGCTGAATAACAATGATATTTTTTCATATACTACACACTTTTATATTGCTCTCATATAAGTATATGACTGAAATTAAGAATTAATAATTATTAATAAAAAATTTTAGTTTAATTCTTCAAGAACCTTATTAAAATGTTGAATTATAAATAATATTACCGCTCCTACTCCAACAATAATAAATAATGTTTCTACAGATACGAAATTAACCAATATTCCTGAAATAAATGATGCTATTGGCATTGAGCATAGTAATGCTGCACTCATTATTGCTGATACTCTTGATAAAAAGTTACCATCTATTTTGCTCATCATAGCAATTTGTATCGGCATGTTAACAAAAATCACTCCTATACCAAAGAAAAAATTATCAACAGTTAATATAACTTCTTTGTGTTGAAACAATCCTATAAATGCCATAAATACATAAGTTATTCCCATTAAAACTCCAAACATAATGAAAATATTTTTAGCTTTTATTTTCTTATTTAATTTTGGATATAAAATTCCTCCTATTGCCATAGCTATAATCATTGGTGCTTCAATTAAACTTACTCCCTCAGATCCCATGCCAAGGTTTGCAACATAAGCTGGTGCTAAAGAATTTAATGGCGACATTAATGCATTTGCTATTGCACCAAATACACAAATATTAATCACTAACTTATTTTCTTTTATAAATTTTAGTCCATCTTTAAAATCTATTAATCCACCTTTTAAACTTATTTTCTCATTTTTTTGTGATGTATCTTCGCATTGAATTGTAAGAATTACAATTCCACAAATAAAGAAAGTTATTGAATCAATAATTAATGCTCCTGATAAATCAAATACGGCAATAAATATTGGTGCTATGGCAATTCCTAAAAATTGAATTACTTGAGTTAGAGATGAATTAAGTGCCATACCAAGGTCTAATTTTTCTTTATGAATTAGATGAGGATATAACGCAGTGGCTGCTGGTCCTCTAAAGGCTTCAAAAGATGACATAAGAAATGTAATAACCATAAGATGCCACGTCTCAAGAACTCCTGTTATATATAAAATTGCGGTAATTGCCGCTAAAATACCTCTTCCTGCATCACATATAAACATAATAATCTTCTTAGAATAATAGGATGCTACAACTCCTGAAATCATTCCAAAAATCAAATTAGGAAGTCCATTTATAGCAAATGTAAATGCCAATAATGTACTTGAACCTGTAATTTGATAAACAAGCCATGCAAAGGCTATACTATCTATTCCATCCCCAAATCTTGTTACTACAGTTCCAAATAAATCTTTTAAGTACTGTTTCTCTGATAATAAATCTTTATATTTATAAGACTTGTTAA
>JAQXTC010000165.1 GCA_029219285.1 Clostridiaceae bacterium | reverse complement strand
ATCACTTAACCCCTGCTGAAGTTGCCGGCTTCGCTAGCGATAGCAATAATCGTAACTCTTGGTTTGTTGCTTCTTAATTAAAATTTTTAATATCTTTGATTAACCTGCAAAAATCTTATTTATTGCCGGTTTATTTGTCATTCAATAAATTTTCCAAACTTATATAATTTTCAAAGAACGAGTAATTCTAAGATTTATTAATCTATTTTTTCATAACAACCTAACAGAATCATAGAACTTATTTTACTGAAACAATTGTAAATGTCTTTGGAATTCCCTTATCAAACTGTTCACATGAAAGGTTTGGTTCTTCTACTAGTTCCTTAATAATTAAATTTTCACCAGCAATTGCTGTTATTATCTCACCCAAATTCCACTTTCTAAGATAAACTTTTTCAGCAGCTAGTTGTGGTGAATATTTGGCAAGAGATAAGCTACTTTCAACAAGTTCTGTACTAAAATAATCTCCAGTAACTTTATGTTTACGTATCTTAGCTGTAGTTCCTCTTGATGTTATTAGCTTATATGAAACTGGATGAAAATCCCTTAATATAAACGTTCCATCTTTCTTTAAAAGACCATATGCTGTATTAAAAAATGGTGCAAGGTCAGTAAAATAATGTAATATTCCCATTTCAGCAAAAACTATATCATAATCTGCAGTCTTTTCATTTTCTGGCATATCTATAATATTTTCAAGACAATAATTTATCTTAACACCTGCTTCCTCAGCAAGTTCCATACCATATCTTTTATTACCTTCTGAAAAATCTACTACTGTAACATCTGCACCAAGAAGAGCTAATGCTACTGCCTTCGTTCCATTTGAGCCCATAAGGTTAGCTATCTTCTTGCCTTTAACATCGCCCATTTTTTTATAAATAACAGAAACTATCTTTTCTGGATTCTTCTTTATTTTTTCTGCCATTTCTTTTGGTGTTCCAATTTTTTTTACCCAAGCTTCATAAGTAAGTTTATTCCAAGCTTCCTCATTTAATGGTTCACATATATCTGTAGAAGTTAATTCTATATCCTTCATTTTGCCTCCAAATAATAACTTAATAATTATTTTATTATGTCAATTATAACAATTTTTAATTAAAAAAAGAAGGAAGCATACACTTCCCTCCTTTCCTAACAAAGGTTCTCTATTATTTTGTATATTTTAAGTGAAGTAATTCATGAGCTCTTCCTTCACCTGGTTTGCCCATATATGTTTCATACATCTTTAAAATAGCTTCATTTTTATGAGATTTTCTCTTCTTAGCATTCTTATCTTGATTATAAAGAACTGAAGCTCTTACTGATTTAATATCAATTTTTTCTATATCTAAGTTATTTACATGAGGTTGACCACCACCGTTAACACATCCTCCTGGACATGCCATAACTTCGATAAAGTGATATTGTTTGCTATCCATCTTACCACTTTCAATAAATTGTGCTAAGTTTTTAGAACCATGAATAACAGCTATATTATAATCATTTCCAGCTATTTGTACTGTAGCTTCTTTAACTCCTTCAAGACCTCTTACTTCTTTATAGTCAACATCTTCTAAATCAGCATTTTCAGCAAAGTCTTTTGCAGTTCTTATAGCTGCTTCCATAACTCCACCAGTAGCACCAAAGATAACTCCAGCACCAGTGTATTCACCCATTGCCGGATCAGCTTCTTCATCTTCAAGCTTAGCAAAGTTAATCTTAGCATCCTTAATAAGTTTAGCTAATTCTCTTGTTGTAAGAACAGCATCTATTTGTCTTAATCCATTAACTTCCATCTCTTCTCTATCGGCTTCAAACTTTTTAGCTGTACATGGCATTATAGTTACAGTAAACACACTTGAAGGATCCATATCCTCAATTTGTGGATAGTATGTTTTACTTGCTGTACCAAATATTTGTTGTGGCGACTTAGCTGAAGAAAGGTTTTCTAAAAGATTAGGATAATAATTTTCAACTTGTCTTACCCAACCTGGACAGCATGATGTAAACATTGGGAATGGTCCACCCTTTTTGATTCTTTGTAAAAGTTCAGTAGCTTCTTCCATGATAGTCATGTCTGCACCAAAGTTTATATCAAATACCTTATCGAATCCTAATTGTCTAAGTGATGCATATAACTTACCTGTTACATCAACACCATATCCCATTCTAAATAATTCACCCATAGCAGTTCTTACAGCTGGTGCCATAGCAACTATTACATGCTTATCAGGATCAGCTAAAGCCTCTTTTACTCTATCTACATGAGTCTTTTCATTTAATGCACCAACTGGGCATGCAGCAACACATTGTCCACATAATAAACAATTTGTATCATCAAAACACTTTTGATCTGTAGTTGTAACCATTCTTGTTCCATCTACATTAGCAATTTTTATCGAACCAGTTCCTGTCTTAGTAGCACAAGCTGCTTGACATCTACCACAAAGAACGCATTTAGTTCTATCTATAACTATTGACTTACTTCTATCATCAACATATTCACTCTTATCAGCAACCACGAAAGGCTTAGCAGCTCTTCCTTTAGATTTAATAACAAGCTTTAATAATTCACAGTTTTCTTTTCTTGGACATTGTCCACACTTAAATTCATGTTTATTAAGTAAAGCTGAAACTCTCATCTTCACTCTTTCTTGTACTTTTTCTGTATTAGTTCTAACTACCATACCATCTTCAACTTTTGTTAAACATGCAAGAACTAAATTATTTTTCCCTTCAACTTCAACTGCACAAACACCACATTTACCGATGTTTTTACATTCTTTTAAATAACATAATGTTAAAATATCGTCTATCCCATTTTGTCTAGCTGCATCAAGTATAGAAGTTCCTTCTTCTACTTGATATTCTTGATCATTAATAGTAATCTTAATCATATCTCCCCTACCTCCATTATTTTAAAAGTTAATAATCGTTTTCCTCTATATTACACTACCTCTACAACTTCAGTTTAACATATATTTTGCATAAAAACATAATTTTCAGATAATTGTTAAGAATTTGTCAATAGTTATATTATTATACTTATTTTACTAATATATGAAGTTATACTATCAGCATATTTCTTGTGAAAAGTACTACTATGTAGTAAACTTACATTAACAATAAAAATTAAGCGAGGTAAATATGATTAAAGTTTACAATAGACAAACTAAATCCTATGAAGAAGAAAAAGTTGCTGGTGCTAAATATGTTAATTGGTGCTATGAATCTCCATTAGGTAAAAGTCTAACTGAACTATTAATAAAGAAAAAACTTATTTCAAAACTTTACGGAAAATATTGTGATACTAAGTTTAGTAAAAAGAAAATTCAAGGATTTATAAATGATTTTGATATAGATATGAATTTAGCCGTAAAAAAGACTGAAGATTTTACATGTTTCAATGATTTCTTTATAAGAGAATTAACACCTGAAGCTAGACCAATGGATATGAATTCAGATGTTTTAATTTCTCCTGGGGACGGAAGATTACTTGCATATGATAATATTTCTATGAATAATCTTGTTCAAGTGAAAAATTTAACTTATAGCTTATCTGAATTATTAGGAGACAATGAAATAGCCAATGAATATGAAGGTGGCGTATGTCTTGTTTTAAGACTTTGCCCTACTGATTATCACAGATTCCATTTCATTGATAATGGTACACCTTTAGAAAATCATTTTATTGATGGTAACTACTATTCAGTAAATCCTGTTGCATTAGAAAGAATACCTAAACTTTATTGTCAAAATAAAAGAGAATGGTCAGTCTTTAAGTCAGAAAACTTTGGAGATATTATTCATGTTGAAGTTGGTGCTACATGCGTTGGTACTATAATTCAAGACTATACTCCAGGCAAGAAAGTAACAAAGGGTGAAGAAAAAGGTCACTTTAAATTTGGCGGCTCAACAACAATTTTATTCTTTAAAAAAGATACAATAGAAATCTGTGAAGATATATTAACTCAAAGTTGTCTTGGTTTTGAAACAAAAGTATTACTTGGTGAAACTATAGGGCATAAAAAATAGAAGGATTTACTCCTTCTATTTTTTTATTATATTCTCAATAGTTTTTCTAAACTTATTTATATCCTTATCTACAATTACAATATCAATTCCCATTTCCTTTGCTCTATTTTTTATAGTTAATTTGCTAGCTGGTTTAGTTGAAACCAATATCTTTTTAACCAAATTTCCACCTAATTTTTCACTATAAACTTGCAATTCATTTAATGCATCTTCATCGTATTTTTCACTATCTTTACATGAAATACATATCAATACAGAATCTCTAACTGCAATAACATCTAATTCATTTTGAACTTCTTTTGATTCATTACTCCAACTAAATAGTAATCCACTTTTCACATCATCAACATCTCTTATGGATTGGACAACTTTATGTGTCATAACTTCAAGCCAGGTTCCACTCTTAAATAAAAAACCTTTAAGATATTCATTATTAAATGTAACATCAATCAGATTATCACATACACTATAACTTATTCCGCCAATTTTCTTCAAATAATTTAAACAATTACTCAACAAAGCTTTTTCTTCTTCATTAAGCTTCATCTCATTAATTTGAACTTTAGTACTATCCTTGTAGTTATGAATAAAAATATTATTATCATATAACTTTTGTTTATATTTATACCAAGTATCTAAATTGGAAACTATTATGTTAATTATCTCATCGAGTTCATTATATTTTACTAGAGATGATGACTCATTTATTATACTTATTCCTGCTAAATTAATAATTTCTTCAATACTCATATCCCGAAGTTCCTTTTTTATCACTCTATAATTATCAGTGAATACATATCTTTTTTGTTCTAATAAGTCCACAAAAACTCCAGTCATATTTAATTCTTGTATTAGCTTTAACATTATCAAAGAATTTATCTCTTCACCATCAGATAAATTAATTAACGCTGTTTTATTATCAATTAATACTCTCTTAAATTCATCAGCTTCACCTTTTTGTATAACATTAAATTTCAACTTACATTTAGGCAGAACCTTTTGATACATTTTGGCTACTTCACTCTGTTTTTCACTATCAATCTTCGAAATAATACAAATTATTTGCTTTATATTAAATTTTTGCGCTAATAGTATATTTGTTTCATTATGTTTATCATACTGAGTAATTAATGTATCAAATTCCATACAATCATCCCTTATCAAACTTTTACATTATTAGCATAACCTAGACCTAAATTTTAATACAAAAAAAAAATCCAATCTTAATGATTGGATTTTTTAAATGGCAGGGCGTATAGGAATCGAACCCATAATGTACCGTCCGTAGCGGTAAGTTATATCCGTTTAACTAACGCCCCTTACTCATACCAGACTTATATTATCATAATTAAGTAAATATATCAAGTATATTAAGGTTCGTTAGCTCTAAAATTATAGATATATATCCGAAAATTCCACTTCTAATTGCTCTATTTTACTTCTAGATTCAATTAATTTTTTCTTTTCTACTCCGTTTGCTTTTACTAATGGTATTGTTACAACAAAGTTTGATCCAATTCCTTCTTTACTATATAATTCAACTTTTCCACCATGAGCTTTACTTAAATAATTTACCAAATCTAGCCCTATTCCACTTCCAGAATGTCCTTTATTATTTCTTGATTGAACAAATCTATTAAATATAATCTTTTGATCTTTCTCAGATATACCCTTTCCATGATCTTCCACAGATATTTTTATATCTTTATCACTAACATTAACTATAACATCAACTTCTGAGCCATTTGGTGAAAATTTTAATGCATTTGATATTAAATTCATTACAATTCTATCTATAGCTTGCGGGTCTACATTACACATACATTCTTCTACATTTGTATCAAATATTACTTTGATATTCTTAAGTTCAGCATATTTATTAATAGAATCTACAGTAGCTTCTATTAAACATATTATATCTACATTATGCTTTTCTAAATTATAATAATTTTTCTGCAATTTTGATGCATCAATTAAATTATCTACTAATTTTAATATTTTTAAGCTATTCCTTCTAATAACTTGTCTATACTCTTCCCTTTTATCTTCTATTTCTTTTGAATCCTTTGATTCATATTTCAAGCACTGTAAAACACTTAAAATCACATTAATCGGACTTCTTAAATCATGAGAGATATTTAACAAAAAGTTCTCTTGTAACTCTATTTGCTTCTTTTGTTCATCAATCAACTTAACCAAATCACTTTTGGTTAAATCCTCAACTTTCATCCCTTCTAAACTAATTTTAAAATCCATTTTATAACCCCTCTATTTATTACGCCTTTTATTATTTCCATATTTTTACTTTCTCTTATTATAATATCACACATAACTCTATAAAACAATATTTTTCAACTTAATCTTATTTTATTGAATTAATTTGTTGTAAATTGTATGCTACTACCTTCTGATGTTATTTTTATCTCTAATTTACTTTCAATTCTCTCCTTTAATTCTGCAACATGCGAGATTATCCCTACTAATCTCCCACCCTTTTGAAGTTCTAGTAAAGAGTTAATAGCATTTTCTAAGGATTCTGAATCAAGTGTACCAAAACCTTCATCGATAAAGATAGTATCTAATGATATGCCCCCAGCATTTGCTTGAACAACATCTGAAAGTCCAAGTGCTAATGCTAATGATGCTTTAAAACTTTCTCCTCCTGACAATGTCTTAACATGTCGACACTTTCCGGTATAGTTGTCATATACCTCAAGTTCTAACCCCTGCTGAGCCCTACCTTTACCTTTGTCTTCTTTTCTTTTTAACTTGTATCTTTCTCCAGTCATTTTAGATAATCTAATATTAGCACTATCTATTATTTCTTGAAAATATGATGCTAATACAAATCTCTCAAATGTAATATACGGACTTTTTTGACCATTAGATAATGAAGCAAGTTCACCTATCACACTATATCTTTTTTCCTTTTGTTGAACTGTTACATAAATTTCTTTTATATCTTCTAATAAAGAAACATTATTACTTATTATTGAATAAATCTCTTTTGCTTCTTTCGTAATTGCTTCCTCTTCTAACCTTAACTTTTCAATCTGTTCATCATATTCATCTAAATTAACACGACTAAGATTCATTGTTTTATTGTTTATTTCAAACTCTCTATCTTTTAAAGATTTATATTGTTCTTTGTATATACTTATTTCTTTAGTAATTTTATCAATTTCAGATATAAAAGATTTTATTAGATTATATTCATCATAATTAGCGAAGTTATATTTAATAATTTTATCATTTATAGTCATTGTTGTGATTTTTATGTTTTCTTTAACTTCTTCTAATATCTTCTCTATTTCTTTTAGCTTTGAATTTTCTCCAGATAATAAATTAGTTAAATAATTTACTTTATCCAATGACTCTTTTATAGATTTTGATATTTTATCAACTGTTAATTCTAGCTCTTTTATTCTATTGTTCAAGACATCTAATTGCCTTATTTCTTGAGGAATTTCTTTCTCTAAAGTCTTTATACTTTCTTCTTGTGCTTTTTGTTTACCAAATTCATCTGTATAGATTATTCTTAAATCTCTCAATATGCTTTCTTTAGCATTTAATTTATTATTTAATATATCTATTCTACCACTAATTTCACTTTTTTTACCAATAATCTTATCTATTTCTTCAATTTTTTTACTTAGCAATGATAGTTCATTTCCTAGTTCTTTACCTTGTTCTAATACTACCTCAATTATTCCACTTTCATAACATTCTGCACAACATATATTTTGTGACAATTTTTTTAACTTTCTATTAATGATTTCATTTAATTGCGTTTCTATATTCTTCTTTAAATTACTAAGCTCTAATAATAAATTGTTATAGTTTATTTGTTTATCTTCAAAAATCTTCTTACTACTTTTAAGTTCTTCTTCTGTAGGTACACTTTCAAGTCTTTTTGCTGGATTAGGATGTTCTAATGAACCGCAAACAGGGCAAGCAACATTTTCCTCTAAACCTGATGCTAGTATTCCAGCTTGCTCTTTCATATAAATCTCTTCTTTATTCTCATAATCACTTTTAGATTCTTTGTATTCTTTTTCGATATTTTTAAAAGTTATAGTTAACTCATCATATTTTTCTAAAAGTTTTTTATAATCAATTAGAACTATGTATAGTTCTCTAACTTCCTTTATAAGATTATCCTTTTCCTCTACTTGCTTTTCTAATTTTAACTTTTCTTTTTCTAGTTGAAGAATATTCTTACTTAGTTCTTCTTTTTCCTTTAATTCCTTTTTTATGTTATCTATACTTTTCTCTTCATTATGTATTTTGCATTCATTTTCTTTTACTTTTTGTTTTAAACTACTAATTTCTCTTATTTTCTTATCATATTCAATTATTTTAGGTTTCTTTTCATTTAATAAATTAATACTTTTTATTAATTCATTCTTTTCATCTTCTCTTGCTTCTTGCTTTGCAAAATTCTCTTTTGCTTCATTTAACTCTTGTTTAATTTGTTTTATTTTATCTTGTATATTTTTTAGATCCTTGATTTTGACCTCTTCACTATTTCTTAACTTTAAAAGTTCTGATTCTACATAAACTATTTCTTTAGCATTAGTAGCTTTAGTTACTATTTCTTCATTTTTAATAACTTCACCTTTCTTAGCTTCTAATAACTTTATTTTCTCTTCAATGTCCTTTTTATCATCAAGTAGTTTATTATTATTTTGGTCCTTAATTTTCTGTGCTTGAATTTTTTCTATTGATTCTCTAACCTCTTTTAGTTTTTTATCAATTTCCTTTGCCTTATTTTTATCATCCTTAATTATTTTTTTAATATTGTTATTTACTGTATTGAAATCATAATAATCATCATTAATAATTGGTTCATCACTCTTTATATTTCTTATGTTTGCAAGTACTCTATCTCTCGATTTCTCCAATTCTTTGCTTAAGGCTCTTGCCCTATCATTTAATAATGATTGAATTTGTTCAAATGTCTGCGTTCCAAAAATTTTTCTAAATATAACTTCACGTTCTTTAGAATCTGCTAATAATAGCTTTTTAAATTCACCTTGAGGTAACATTACAATTTGCTTAAATTGTTCTTTATTAATTCCTAACAATTCAATAATTTTATTACTTACATTATTAGCACCTGTTTTCACCTTACCATCAGGCATAATAAGTTCTGCTTCAGCTGATTGATTTGTAAAACCTTCACCCTTAACTTTAGGCTTTAATTGTTGAGGCATTCTTTTTATATGATACAATTCTCCTCTTAACTCAAAATCTAATTCCACAAATGTCAATCTATTAGCATCTGCAAAATCACTTCTTAAAGAATCATTTTCTCTTGTACTCCCACTTGCTTCACCATATAATGCATAACTAATTGCATCAAATATACTTGTCTTCCCTGCTCCTGTAGGTCCTGTAATTAAAAATATATTTTTTCCATCTAATACATTAAAATCTATAACCTCTTCTTTTGCATAAGGACCAAATGCTGATATTACTAATTTTTCAGGTCTCAAATACTACACCTCCTTCTTTGACATAGCTTCATTTATAATGTCTCTTAGTATTTCTTCCTTTTCTTCAGTAAATTCTCCACTACCTAATCTGTCATAATACTCTTTAAAAAGTTCTAATTCAGACTTACTTTCATATCCTTTAGCTGCTGCTGTAGCACTATCATTAATATTTTTTCTTTCTTGTCTTCTCAGTAACATTATATTAGGATATACAGCTCGGAGCTTTCCTATAGGATCAATTATTTCACCTTCATCAGTTAATATTGCTTGTATATAATCCTGCCTTCCTTCATTGCTTTCTGTTGCTGCTTTTATTAGTCCATCTATTGGGCCTTTTATAATTCTCATATTTCGCAAAGGTATTAACTCTACTAGCCTAATAGAAGGTTGTTTTTCCTTTCCAAACTCGACAATAGTAACTCCTTTTTTATGATTTACTTCTGAGAAAGAATATTTTAATAATGATCCTGAATATCTCATACTTTCACGTCCTACTCGTTGTCTTCCATGCAAATGCCCTAATGCAACATAATCAAAATCATTAAAAATACTCCCATCAATTAAGTCAGTTCCTCCCATTGATAATGGTCTTTCTGATTCTGAAGTCTCTATTCCTGCAGCTTCATACTTTTCATCATCTAAGCTTTCTATAGCTTCTTCTCTCTTTAATGTTACATATCCATGAGCTACAAGTACATTTCTGCTATCCTTATCCATGCTACTTTCTATAGTATCAATTAGAAATTTCATAGCATCATTATGATTTTTTATTTCCTTATTATCATACTTTTTTCTTATTACAGCCGGGTCAGTATAAGGAATAAGATAAAAATTAACATCTCCATACTCATCCTTTAATGTAATTTTATCAACTTCATCCCCTAATACTCCCGAAATGTATAACCCTTGTTTTCTTAATATGCAACTTCCAAAAGATACTCTTTCTGCACTATCATGATTTCCTGAGATAGCTATTATCTTTACTTTATTTTCAATAAGGACTCTACTAAATACTTCATTAAGAAGCTCTACAGCCTCAACGGGTGGTATTGATCTATCATAAATATCCCCCGCTATAACCAGAGCATCTGGTTTCTCTTCTTTAATTAACTCAATTAACGAATTCAATATATATCTTTGATCTTCAATCATAGAAAATTCATTAACTATTTTTCCTATATGCCAATCACCTGTATGAATAATCTTCATAAAAACTCCTTTCATAGACTAAAAAAGTGGCTTCGCCACGCTTCTGTTAATTAAATTTCATTATAATTTTTAAAAACATTTTTAGTATATTTACCCTTAACGAAGTCACTTTTTTTTAGCCATACAGCAGTGTTCTTAAAGCTTAAATATTCCTTTTTGTAATTTATTTTTTATTTAAGCTTTAAGGTTCTGCTGTGGCACTATATTTTTATTTTTAACGTCTTATTTTCTTTGATACCTCTAAACCATGTAATTATAAGTATTCCCGATTTTTTGTATAACTGGTCTAGACGTTAAAAAAGAGTGGTAAAATCACTCTTTTAAACCGTACTTCTTATACTTTTTAATACAACATAATTCAATAATAACGTACCAATTATTGCCGCTGTATCTAATGGAACTGTTGGTACAAATAAAAATAATATTGTTATTAATACATTTGGGAATGTTCCTGTATACATAGATAATGAAAATATGTGCGAAAATCTCAAATTTAATCTTAATAGTCTACTTATCAATAATGAGAATACAGCAATTAATGCACTCATTACTACATACCAAATAAATGTACTAATAATTGATATTATAATAATCATAAAAAATATTATGGATTTTAATGAATTAAGCAAATTAATTATATATACATTATCTATTTTTTCATTTCCATCAATTAGCAACTCACTATATTTTATTGACTGCCCATCTGGAATACTTTGACTATTTGAATTTAAATATACACCATCTTTTAACATCAACACATATACATCTGCATTAACAGTCAAACTCTTCAAATCATCTACATCTTGAAGCGTTTTTTCTTTATCAAAATATAAAAGTGCATTATTATCATCAAATTTCACTGGTGATGACTTTAATTCTAACGTGCCATTTTTAATTTCAAATTCATATTTATCTTCTTTTAACGTTTGTACTGTCTGATTTATAGACTTATTAACTTCATATGTTGTTACAGCCCCTTTTACTCCACCTATTATAAATGTAAAAATAACTGCATATAGTAATGCTTTCCCTACTCCATCAACAATATACTTAGGATATGATTTTATGTCATATATACACTTTATTAATCTAACAAATACATTATCTTTCTTATTCATCTACTTCCTCCTTTTACGATAATATATCTCCTCAAATTCTTAAATATATAAGTATTTTACCTCTATTTAGTTATTGTGTTCAATATAATTTAATCTTATATGTTTAAAATTAATAATTCATGGCAATATTACTAATATTCTTATTGCATTGTTAGGAGGTGGTAAAATGAAAAGAAAAGCTGAACTTACTTTTGCTAAAAAATCAATTCTAAAAAATGACCATAAAGGTTTGTTAATTGCTTTTTTATGTATGTTCATTTTTGGTGCTTTAGTATTGTATGAATACTCCAGCTATAAGATATTATTTAAAAATTTTTCATCTACTTTTGATGAAAATAATTTCTCCAATGCAAATAATTTATTACTATCTAAGGAACAGTTAAATCCATTTAAAGCTCTATTGTTAAAAGATGATTTATGTATATATTTTAATAATAAAATTGAATGTATATCATCTCAGTTAAGTGATGGAACTATAAATGAACAATCTGCATTAAAATTAATAGATGAAATTAAAAGATATGATATTGATATTTCAATCCCAGATGAATTAACTCCTGCTGATTCTTATGAAGCAGCAGTAAACTTTTTTAATTCAAAGGATTTTATAAAAGCATATGATTATTTTTCTAATGTAAAATCTACTGATTCTAACTACGCTAGTTCTGTAGAGTATACAAAGAAATGTAAAAATTATATAAAAGATGATGTTGTACAAAAAGCTACAAAACTTTGTACTAGTTCAAAATATGATAAAGCTTTAGAACTATTAGATAGTGTTAATGATATTGTTGGTGATGAAGATGATATTGTTTCTAAAGTTGAGGAAGTAAAGAAATATTATTCAGATTCAATTACTAGCGAAGAGTCTACCCAGGTTACCTCTTCGCTTAATCATATAACAACAAATACTATTAATAATCTATCTTTAGATAGCACTACTTCTTTTTTTATGCAAGTTGATCTTGCTAATCAAAAAACAAACATATATCAAGGTAAGCGCCATAATTGGAATTTGGTAAAAACTTTTACTTGTTCATCAGGTATTGAAGGCGATAAAACTCCTACTGGTGTTTACACAATTAAAGAAAAAGGCGACTGGTTCTTCTCAGACAAATACCAAGAAGGTGCAAAATATTGGGTTCAATTTTATGGAGATTATTTATTCCATTCATTACCTTACGCATCAGATAAAGAAACCATTGTTGATTATACACTCGGAACCCCAGCATCTCATGGATGTATACGTCTTGCAGAATCAGATTCAAAATGGATATATGATAATATTCCAAAAGGAACCAAAGTCATTATCCAATAGTCTTAACTTATCTTGATGGATACTTTATAATATTCATTAAGATAAGTTTTTTTATTTTTAGGAGGTTATTAATGAATATTACTATGCCCAAAAATGTTCAGTTTATAATAGACACTTTTTATGAAAATGGATATGAAGCTTTTATGGTTGGTGGCTGTATTCGAGATATTCTGTTAAACAAAACGCCTACTGATTATGATATAGCTACTTCTGCACCTCCTGAAGTTACTGAAAGATTATTTACAAAAACTATTCCAACTGGAATTCAACATGGTACAGTAACTGTAGTTATAGATAAAGAAAACTATGAGGTTACTACTTATAGATTAGAATCTGAATACATAAATAACAGAAAACCTTCAAAAGTCATGTTCGTTTCTAATATAAAGGAGGACTTATCTAGGCGAGACTTTACTATAAATGCCTTTGCATATAATGACAAAAAAGGTCTTATTGATTATTTCCAAGGCAATAATGATCTAAATTCAGGAATCATTAAATGTGTTGGTATTGCTAACAAACGTTTTAATGAAGATGCTTTAAGAATGCTAAGAGCTATTAGATTTAGTTGTCAGCTTAACTTTGATATTGAGAAACTTACTTATGAAGCCATAGAAAAAAATGCCCATTTAATATCAAATATAAGTTATGAAAGAATACGAACTGAATTTTCAAAGATTCTTCTTTCCAATAATGCTTACAAAGGATTAAGTCTACTAAAATCTACAGGAATTTTAAACTTGATTCTTTCCTTAAAGACTAACATTAATCCTTCTATCGATAGTCTTCCAAAAGACTTAAGTACAAGATTATCCTTTATACTTTTAAACAATGACTTAAATGAAGTTAATACTGCATTACGTACTTTAACCTTTGATAATAGTACCATAAAAAAAAGTATTTCTTTACTTTCTAACTTTGATAATATAAGTGATTGCGATTCTAAATATAAATGTAAAAAACTAATTATTTCTGTAGGAAAAGAAAATATTTACGACTTAATTAGCCTTTACTCAACTTTTACTAATACTAAACTAACTAATATTGAATTACTTATAAATGATATTATAAGTAATAATGATGTTCTCTCAATAAAAGATTTAAATATAAATGGAACAATCTTAAAAGATAACTTCAATTTAGTTAATGGAAAGGTTATTGGTGAATTACTAAGTTATCTCCTTGATGAAGTATTAAAAGGTAATATTAATAATTCTGAAAGTGAACTTTTGTTAAGTGCCAAAAAATATTATAGCAAAATAGAGGCATAATAAATGCCTCTATTTTCTACTTTATCTTATCTAATATTTGATTATCATTTTCTATTTTATCTGTAGTACCTACTAATGGCTTTTCTAGTTTCCATTTGCTTGTTTCATCATGTTTCCAATCTCTATAGAATACTATAATCACATGTTCCAGTTATTTTATCCTCTGTTTCATTAATATAATAGCTCTTATAACTTTTATCTATAGTTTTAGGAAAACTAATAATGTTATAAATTATAAATAACCCAGCTACAATAACTATCAAACTTATTACTTTTTTCTTCATCTTCCCCACACCCCAAATTTTTAAATTCTTATCTCTTTATCTAAAAAGAACAAATATAAATATGATTCTTTTACTTCTTGTCCTGTGATTTTTCTAAGTGCTTCTTTATAATAACTTATCTGAACAGTATATTTCTTTATCATTTCTTCTTCATTGCCTTCTTCTACGTAATCTGTTTTATAATCTAAAAGAATTAAATTATCTCCCTCATAAAAGAAGCAATCAATAACCCCTTGAAGTCTTACTTTTTCATCTTTTATAGCTTCTGGTAAACTTTCATCTGTTTCTATCGGACTAATTTCAGTATAAAAAGGTAACTCCTTATAAACCTTATCTCCATTTTTATACGCTGATAACATTCTTTTTCCCAAATTACTTTTAAAGAAATTAAACACTTTTTTAATTCTAATTGCTTTATACTCTTCTTCACTTAGAAGCTCTCTATCATACATTTCCTTAATTTGTTCTTTTATTTCATCCATTGATGAAACTCTATCTAGATCTATTTTTTGCATTACAAAGTGCATAGCAGTTCCTTTTTCTGCTGAAGAAAGACCTTTTTCTGATTGTAAAAACTTTGGTTTTGGTTGAATTTTTTCTTTAAATAAACTTGTAACTTCAACATCATCCATTTCATCATAATCTTTTTTCTTTAAGTCTGAAACTGAGAAATTACTCTTTAAAGTTGTAGCCTCTTCATATCTATACCTAAAATTAAGTCTTCTTTCTATTTCTTTATCCACAGATGAGGATTTTGAATTTATCAACAGTTCATTTTCATTAATTTCATCCACAACCTCTAAATTTTTATCCCCAATTAGCTCATGTTTTTTCCATAACTTAACCTTCCATGTGGATAAGTCACCTTTTACGTTAATATTATTCACACCTAACAAATCTCTAATGGGTTTTCCGTCCTTATGTTGGGCAAGTGCCATTCCAATCCAATCTAAATATGATTTTCCCTTTAATACTTCAGAAGATAATATTTTTTCATCATCTAAAGATGCTGCACTACAACATTTCTTTGCCCATTTTTCCACATCAGTAGCTGCACCTGTAATAATTAATTTTTCCTTAGGTCTAGTAAATGCAACATAAAGAATTCTCATTTCTTCTGACAAAGTTTCAAGCTTTATTCTTTGTTTTATAGCTTCCTTAGGAAGAGTACTATAGCTAACTCTCTTGTCAAGTTTAACTAAATCTGGCCCTAGTCCAAGTTCTTCATGGTAAAGAATACTCTTATTTAAATCCATTAAGTTAAATTGCTTTCCAGCTCCACATAAGAATACTATTGGAAATTCTAATCCCTTGCTCTTATGGATACTCATAATTCTAACTACATCTTCATTTTCACCAAGAATCTTAGCACTTCCCATATCACCAGATGACTTTCTAAGTTTATTAATGAAATTTATAAAATTAAATAATCCTTTAAAACTTGTTTGTTCATATTGCTTTGCTCTTTGGAATAAAACTCTTAAATTAGCCTGTCTTAAGACTCCATTTGGCATTGCACCAACATATCCGTAATAAGCAGTGTCTGTATACAGATACCAAATAAATTCATCAATAGGAGTATATATTGATTTTTCTCTCCATACTTCAAGCTTTTCTAAAAACATCGTACACTTCTTCTTTAATTCTTCCCTACCACCGTACTCATCACTAGCTATATACTTAATATTTTCATAGAAATACTTTTCCTTATTAACTAATCTTACATCCGCAAGCTCTTCCACATTAAATCCCATTATGGGTGACTTCAAAAGTGCAATTATAGGTACATCTTGCATTGGATTATCAATAACTTTAAGAAGTGACATAATAGTTCTTATTTCTATAGATTCAAAATAACCTGTCGCTGTATCTGCATATACGGGAATTCCTTCAGCTCCTAGTTCATCTAAGAAAATCTCAGACCAATTCTTTGTAGCTCTTAAAAGAATAACAATATCTTTATACTTAACTTTTCTATATTCCCCTGTAGCCTTATCTAAAACTTTAAATTCTTCTCCATTTTCTCCAGTGGACATAAGTTCCTTAATTCTAGATGCAACTATTCTAGCTTCTAAATTAACTGCTCCTAAATCTTCTTCCTCTTCATTTATAAGTTCTCTTTCCTCATCTGAAATCTCCCCTGACTTATCAAGTACATGGAGTTCTATATCTCCTCCGCAAACAGAGTTTTCATCCTTTAGCACCTTAAAATCAGCACCTAGATTAAGAGCTTCCTCATCTGTATACTCCAGTTCTCCTACAACTCTAGACATAAGTTCTTTAAATATATAGTTAACCCCTGTTATTACCTCAAACCTACTTCTAAAATTCTTATATAATTGAATTTTTCTACTTTTCCCTTCATCTTTAGAATAAGTTCTATACTTATCTAAGAATAATTCTGGTTTTGCTTGTCTAAACCTATAAATACTCTGCTTTACATCTCCAACCATGAATACATTAGGATCATCACTATTTTTTCTCGAAACAAGATTAATAATTGCTTCTTGAACACTGTTTGAATCCTGATATTCATCTACTAATACTTCATCAAAATATTCTTTAAAACTATCAGCAACCTTTGAATCCTTATTATTTAATATTTTTAAACACAAATGCTCCAAGTCATTAAAGTCTAATGCACCTTTTTCCTTCTTTGCCTCGCCAAATCTTTGTTCAAATTCAATAATAAGTTCACATAATTTTTTCATATATGGATAAACTTCTTGAATTGAAACTAACATCTCATCTGGTGACATAGAAAATATATCTTCTTTAAGCTTTCCTATCTTTTTCTTGACATCATCACGAATAGCTTTAACACTATTTTGTGCATCCTCATCTTCTACTGTATTCTTTCTAACAGTTTTAAGCTTAGCAAACTTCATGTTTGATAACTTATCATAAACAACATCAAGACTTTCATCTAGTGAATTATAAATCTCTTTAAGTGAATCTATATCACTATCAAAAGTTTCAATATAAGGTTCAAGACCTCCAACATTTTCACAAACTACTCTAGCCTGTTCTTCCATACTAATAAGTCCATTTACTTCAAGTTCTATACTTTCTAATAAAACCTTAACCCATTCACTTTCTGTAAGTTCTTCTTTTGTTTTTATATTGAAATCTTCACTTTTTTCTCTAAGCCATTTTTCAGGCCAAGGTCCACTCATACTAAATCTATATAAATCTAAAATTATTTCTTTTAATTTTTCATCATCTCTAGAGCCACTATATGCTTCAACCAGATTTAAAAATTCTTCATCTTCCTCTTCATACTTATCTTCAAAAAGTTCCT
Organism: Clostridiaceae bacterium; assembly: GCA_029219285.1. Lineage (GTDB taxonomy): Bacteria > Bacillota > Clostridia > Clostridiales > Clostridiaceae > Clostridium. The sequence continues at coordinate 4,894 of JAQXTC010000165.1, read as the reverse complement.
CTAAAATCTCAGATTTTAATAAGGTTCCTTCAGTTTCATCAAGAATCCTAAATCCAGGATCAAGCTCGATAACATGAAAATTATTCTTTATAACATCAAGACAGAAAGAATGCATAGTAGTTATATTAGCTCTACTAAGAAGAGTTAATTGCTTTTGAAGATTCTTAGATGTAGGATTCTTCTCAAGTGCCTTAGCAATAGCTGCTGCTATTCTTTCTCTCATTTCTGAAGCTGCTGCACTTGTAAATGTAACAACTAATAATCTATCTATATCAACAGGATTTTCTTCATTAGTAATGATTCTTATAATTCTTTCAACCAATACTGCTGTCTTTCCAGAACCTGCAGCAGCTGCTATAAGCAGATTACACTTTCTTGTTTCTATTGCAGCTAATTGCTCCTTAGTCCACTTAGTTTCTGCCATTATCCTGTCCTCCTTCTACCTTATCTTTAATAAGTCTCCAAAGCTCTTTATCATCTTTTTTTACAACAAGCTTATACTTATTATCCTTTATACTTGTATCGAATTGACATATTGATGAGTAATCACAATACTCACAATAAGCTGTATTTTGATGTTTACATGGTTCTATTCTTATGTCGCCACTTAACATATCTTCACATAGCTCAATCATCTTGTTATTAACATATTCTCTTAATAAGTCAAATTGCTCTTCTGTAATAACAGAACTAGTAGAAGAAAAATCTCCATCTTTTTTAAAGGTAGCTGGAATGATTAATGAATATGTCTCCATATCATTATCCATTGCCCTAACAAGCTCTGCATCTTTAAGTAATAATCCATTCATCTTAAGCTTTTGAAGGACTTGTTTTTTAATCTCTTCTTCTTCAAGTTCAGTCTTACTTTTAATTATTGGATCATCAATCTTAAAATATAATATTGCTCCTGGCATAGTTTGCTTCTCTAAAATATACTTTGAATTTCTTAAAATAGCATCTAGATAAACAAGAAGCTGCATTTGAATACCATAATATAATTCATTTAAATCAAACTTCTTTGCACCTGACTTATAATCAATAACCCTTACATAAGTATTTCCTTGTAAATCAAGAGTATCTATTCTATCAATTCTTCCTGTTAAATATACTTCTTCACCAGATGGTAACTTTAGATTAATTGGGGCGCCATCTTTGTAATTTCCAAATACAAATTCATTACTAAATACCTCAAACTGTCCTTTTCTCATCTGCTCTGATATAATTGATACTGACTTTGTTATAACTCTTCTAAATCTATTAGTAAAATACTTATACTTCTTACTACTATTTAAAATTGAATTACTATCTTCCTTAAGTTTTATATCAATAAGTTCTGAAACAATTTTTCTGCATCTTTCAGCTGTAAGTTGTGACCAAGCTATTTGTTCACTCTTAACCTTAGTTGTAAAATCATCTAATATTTCATGCATAAATGATCCTAAATCCGGAGCAGTAAATTCGTAAATCTTTCTATCTTTAGCCTTTAATCCATACTGAATAAAATATGAGAATGGACACTCTGCATACTTTTCAAGTCTTGATACACTAAACAAAAGTCTTCCACTATCAGTACTATAAAGTTCTTTTACCTTTTCCTTAGACATAACATCACCTAAGTTACTATAATATAGTCCTTGAAATATATGACCTGCTTTATTATTGAACTCTTCCTTATCTCTAAACCAAGCAAAAACATCTTCCCAATAGTTTTCTATGTCCTTCTTCTCAAAATTTCTTCTAAGGGCAAGAATTAAGTTATTAAAAGCTGGTACTGGTGCAACTATATCTGGATATTTATCATCCTTATCTGATACATTATAAAGATCACTTTCCTCAATTAACTTAGGAAATATTCTCTTAAGTCTTGGGATAACAATAGATGCACGTAAAGATTTACCTTCAAAATCCGCCATAGGATAACTTATCATAAGATATTCACTAGCCAAAGTTAATGCTGTATAAACCATAAACTGCTCTTCAAAAACCTTAGCCTTTGTTGTTGATGATAATTCAACACCCATATCTTTTAATAAATCTCTGTCTCTATCTGATAATATTCCTTCCTCTTTATTTGCCCCTGGTAAAACACCATCATTAACTCCAATAATAAATAACGCTTTAACTTCTCTTCCCTTTATTCTTGCAATGTCTCCTACATTAACTTGATCTAAAGCAACAGGAATTACTCCAATCTCTTGACTTTCAAAACCTGAAATTAAAACCTTATAAAAATCTTGTATTTCCAGCTTTTCTTCACCAATTACTTCTACCATTTGATCTAATATATCCATTACAATCTCTGGTACCTGCTCATATTCTTTAACCTTACTTTGCATGCCCTTTTCTTCAAATTGAGCAATCCATTGTTCAATTTTATCAAAGACTCCAAGCTGTAATAAAAATTCATATATCGATGTACATTTTTGTTTTACTGTTTTCCCTTTAGTTAGCTCCATATGAAACTTCATTAATGGCTCTCTAACGGCCTTCATAACATTTATTATTTCTTCCTGTTCAGATCCTTCTTCTACCTCTAATGTTCTAGTCCACTTAAATCCCTTTATTCCATTAGCTAAAACATAATTCTCCAATATATCAATGTGGCTTCTAGAAATATCGACTAATCCACTCTTTAAATATTTAAATACACTTTCATAAGACCAATTCCTAATATTAACTTCTATAGCTGATAATATAAGTACAACAATCGGATTGTTCAAGATATCTATTTTCTTATCTAAAAAGAATGGAATTCCATATTCATTAAATGTAACTGTTGCTACTTTTTCATATTCATCAATGTTTCTACATACAACAGAAATATCCCTATATCTATATCCTTTATCCCTTACAAGTTTTATTATTTCCTTCGAAACAGCCTGCATTTCATCATATGAATTGTTAGCCTTATAAAGTTTTATATCTTTAACATCTCCTCTATAAGCCTTAAAAGGATACCTAAAGAAATACCTTTCTAAGTATTGCAGTTCCTCGCTCTGAGAAAATCTATTATACTTATTATTATTTAAATCAATTGGTTCCATATATGTAATGTTATTATCCTGCATTAACTTTAAAAGTTTAAATTCTGTTGTTTTTATAGCATTAAATATATCTGTAACTTCCCCTTGATTTCCTTCTCCAAGTTCATCCATACATAATGTTATGTTAATTGTTTTACATCTTTTAGCTAATGCTCTTATTACACCTAGCTGTTGTGGTGTAAAAGTCGTAAATTCATCTATCCATATTTCTGAGTCATCATATAGCTCACATATTTTAAGTTTTTCTTCTAATAATGTAAGTTCATCATCACCATCAATTAGATTTTCCGCCATACTATTATTAAAATTACTATAAATTAAAGATAAATCCATTAACTTATCCTTTAATTCCTTATCTTCAATACTATCAAGCTTATTATTAATACTTTCTGGAGTAATATTATATTTTTTAAATTCAGTTATAGTCTCCGCAACTATATCTGTAAATCCTTGTTCTTTCGAAATTCTATTGAAATAGTGAAGCTCATCTTCATCTTCTTGAAGAATCTTATGAATAAGCATATTCTTACCCGAATCTTTCATTCTATCATGAACTCTACCACCACAGTCTTCAAAGACTCTATGTGCCATTCTCTTAAAACTTAGAACCTGAGTTTGTAAAAGCGATCTTTCCCCAATACTCCTAAGTAGCAATGTTTCTCTTTGGAATGTGTATTGCTCTGGAACTATATATATTAATTTATTGGTAACACCTTTTTCTATTTTTTTTCTTATCTGATCTAAGCAAAATGTACTTTTACCCGAACCTGCTCTTCCATAAATAAATCTTATTCCCATAATATTAACTCCTAAATACAATCTTCTATTTTAAATATATTATATATTCTATTATAAAAATCCTTTTAAAGATATTATTATATTGACCATCTTAATAAATTTGTAATCAAAAAAACTGAGGACTACATAGCCCTCAGTTATATATAATTTAAACAATATTTTCTTTATAAAATTCCGATTTTAATAAATACATTTTAATAATATCAAAAGCTCCCAAACTAGTTTTAAAAGCTTTTTTTATAATATTTCCATCTATAAATCCACATTTTCGATAGCAATTAATCGCTCTTGTATTAGGCTGTGCTACCTCAAGCTGAATTTCTTCAGCATCCTCTTCGTCAAATAGATACTCTACTAAAGTTAATATAGCATCACTGCCATATCCTCTACCCCAGAATCTTCTTCCTATTGTAATTCCAATAGAATAAACATCAGTATACACTTCTTCATAATTAATGAAACCAACAACTACTTTTTTCTCATTAATAATACTCAGCGCTTTATTATATACCTTTTTTATTATATGAAAGTTTTTTATTAGAAATTGTTTGTCCACTTTACTAGAATGATAACTATTATACTGACTAACAACTTTATCATTGCATATATTGGTTAGTATATTAATATCCCCTATTTCTAAAGTCCTTAAGTAAACCTTTTCACCTTTCAGCATATTATCGCCTTCTCATATTATTTTCCTCACTTACAGTATATAATAATATGAACTTTTTAGAAATAATATTTCATAATTTTAAATAAAAAAACATCCAACAAATGTTAGATGTTTTTGGCGGAGAATCCGGGATTTGAACCCGGGCGCCAGTTGCCCAACCTACGCCCTTAGCAGGGGCGCCTCTTCAGCCACTTGAGTAATTCTCCATGTGCCCTCTAAAAGGTACTTTAAATATAAAATTTAAATGGCGGAGAGATAGGGATTCGAACCCTAGGTACCCGTGAAGGTACGCCGGTTTTCAAGACCGGTGCCTTAAACCAACTCGACCATCTCTCCATGACCATGACTACGAATGTTATTATATCAACCTCAAAGATTT
>JAQXTC010000164.1 GCA_029219285.1 Clostridiaceae bacterium | reverse complement strand
ATGAATAAAAGTCAAGAAATTCTTCAAGTGTTCCTGTTTCACTTTTAGGAATATTATCAAGTGTACCATACAATTCCTTTAAGGTTTTGTGTGGCTGTTCTTTTTGGTGTTGGGCTGGTTTAAATTGTATTATGTTTTCATTTTCTTTCATCTTCAACAACTCCTTGTCCATAATTATATATTATTTCTAATCTAAAGTTCAATTATCCATAGACAAGACATTCCTATGAAATTAACCTTGATCAATTTCCAATGATGTATTTCTTTTTAATAATGATATAAGTAATTCTTGCTCTTCTTTATTTGTAAATATAGTAATAATTTGAAAAGGCTGTTCTTTATAAGGTATAATGATAAAGAAATTCTTGAATTTTACGAAGAAGGTGGCACAACTAAAAACATGTTTATTGTTTATGAGGATAATAAACATTTAGTTATTTACATTTTTGTAATTATAGGTTATCTTGTTCTTGAAGGTTATGATACCCTATTTTTTTGAAAGGATATTTTTTATGGATATAGAGTTCACTAATACAATAGAAGAGAAATTATTACGTTATGATTTAGATTATATTAATAGTTAATTTATTTTCCATTTGAAATTTTAGAGTTACGGATAGAATTAATACTTAACGCTAATAACATAATTCCAGGTCCTAAAGACTCAATTACACATTTAATCAAAAGAAATTGTTCGAAATCACGCAAATTCCCCAAAGGATTTCTAATAAATTCGATAAAAGGAATGCTGGTAACTCCCATACATTTTAATACATTAGTTCACCAAACAATACATATTTTCCTTAAAACTATATTACGAGAATTATCCATATCAACCTCCAAAATCATACACTATATAGTTTTAAACTATTATAATCTTCTCCACTCAACATGATTCCTCACCATTTATGTTCAAAATTACTCATCAAATTAGTATGATTTTATTATATCGCACTACACAAATATTTCCATACAAGCAATTTATATTTATTTCAAAAAAATTATCTTCTTGCTTCATATATACTTATATGGTTATAATAGGAGTAAGTAGCTACAAAGATAAGCTAACAGTATGTTGGCATAGAGTTAAGTCATAATTATAGATTAATACAGTAAAACCAATATTAGAACAAAATTAAGATTTGTTCTTTAAATATTTTTTATCCATATGTGAAGACACAGCAGTACTTTCATCAAACATGAAAAGCAGCTTGCCGGTGGCAGTTTTTAATTGCTAATACGACAGCCACTTGTAATAACTAATTGCAGTTATATCCAAACTCTCTTGTTTTGAGCATTTCCTTCCACCATGATTCCCTTTCAAGTATCTCACGGTCATCTACTTTTGCATTATAATTCTCTAAAATGGAATATTGAAAATTTTGTTTAACATAATCAAAACCCTTATCTTCAACCAACATTTTTAGTCCCTTGTTTCCTCCATGTCCATTAGAAATGTAATCTCTCCACCTTTGAAGTAGCATACCGTTGTCACCAGTTGCAGAACCTACATAAAGTTTACCATTGCTCATATCTGTAATTAAATAAACTGCTTTCTGATTCTCTAATGCTGCAACCCAGTCTTTTTTATAGATAGATATTATGTTTTCTAATTCTCCAAAAGTTAATTTTACTTTATCATATCCTGGAAAATCATAACCATCAAAAGTAGCTGGAAGTATTTGATTTACAATTAACTCTTCATATATTCCTTTGTAATAAATTCCTTGTGACTGAAATGTCTTATGAAACTTTATAATGACTCTGCCATAATATTTTTTATACTCTGACAACTCCTCAGCTTCATAATTTATACCATTCACCACATTTAAATCTTTCTTTATCTTCTTTATGGTTGTAAGTAGCCACTTATCATCTCCTACTTTTAATAGACATACAGCAATCTGCCCTTCTTTAAAGTATCTTTGAGAAGATCTCCATAAAAACCATTGCGTATTAACTCGTTCTGGATCCTTTAAATATAAATCCATGGGGTTAACCTCTGGATTAGATTGATTAAAGCGAATCTTTATATTATCCATATTATTTTTATCAAAATTAAGTAAATCATTAAGTGTTATATCCATACTCTTATCCCTTTCATTTAAACAATTATATAGACCTTTAATATAGTACAGTGTTAGTCTATCTGCAATTTATCAATTTTTACTATATATATCGTCCAAAAAAGGTTAATCTTGTAATAAGTTTGATATAAATATATCTTTTTTAAATTATTAATAAAAAGATATATATTTTAGCATTTAATCTTCAACAAAATAATCTGTATCTATCTTTTTCACTTCGTATATTATTTCTGTTGATACTCCAACATTGAATTCAATCATATATTGTGAAAGTTGCATACCATCTATTAAAACTATATTTTTTGTATTTATAGATTTAACATAATCTCTAGCTTCTTTAGAAAATGTAGATGTTGTAATGAATATACCTTTATTGGCTCCAGGAGTGTCTAATGCTCCAGAAAACTTTTGAATCTCTGGTCTACCTACTACTGTATCCTTCCACCTTTTAGCTTGAATATATATACTATCTAAACCAAGTCTATCCTCATTAATAATTCCATCTATACCTCCATCTCCAGTTTTCTTTGTTGCTCTTCCAGCTTCTTCTCTAGAACCACCATATCCCATCTTAATTAATAACTCTATTACTAATTTTTCAAAGAACTCAAATGAACATGAATTTATTTTTTCTAGTAATTCATCAGCTAGTGAAACATTCAGATTTTTATATGCATTAGAAATTTCCTCTAACGGAGTCTTTTCATTTAAAATACCATCATCACTTTTGTTACTATCATGTACTTTTTTATTATCATTTATAAATTCTACAAAGCTATCATATCTAAGTAAATCCTTAGACTGTAAATCTGAAGGATTTTTTTTCAAAAGCTCTAATCCAACATCAGTAATTTGAATTGTTCCCCTTTTAGGAGCATTAACTAGTCCTGCTTTTTTCATATATGTCTTTGCCCAATTCACTCTATCATAGAAAACAAATTTCTTACCACTAGGCAAAAGTTCCTTCAATTCACTTTCTGTAATCTTCATCTTTTTAGCTAATAAATCTATACATTCTTTATTGGTATATATTTTTCTATCTGATAATACCTTCAATAGTGGAAGCATTATTTGTTCATATGTAGGTATTGACATAATTTTTCTCCTTCTAAACGAAATATCATTTATTTAATTATATCACTTAAATTTATAAGTTTTTTATTTACCGTTTACGTACAAATTTTGTATTGCTCTGAATTTTAGTATCTTTCATAGTATCAAATACAGTATTTCTTACTTTGCGTTGCCAATAATAAAATGACTTGCTGCTAATATTATTTTCACTACACCAAGCCGTAACGGTTTTACCGCTA
>JAQXTC010000163.1 GCA_029219285.1 Clostridiaceae bacterium | reverse complement strand
GTTTTATAGTTATTCATTATTTCTGCAAAGCCTTCAACACTTCCTCCAATTCCCTCTGCAAGGGTTATTGCTGCATCATTTCCTGAACGATACATTAATCCATATAAGAGTTCTCTTACTGTTATTTCCTCATTTTCTTTATAGCCCACAGTAGAGCCTCTTACTGAAGAGGCATTTTTGCTTACTACAAATTTTTCATCTAAATTTCCTCTTTCTATTGTTATTAAAGCTGTTAATATTTTAGTTGTACTTGCCATTGGAACTAATTCATATCCATTTTGTTCAAAAAGTATAGTTTTGCTTTCTCTATCAATTGCAATAGCATTTCTTGCATCTACTCTAAGTGATTGTAGATTTTCACAATAAGCATCCTTTATATTAATATTTAGTGTTAATACTCCAATTATAAGAAAAGAAATAATAAACTTTACTTTTATTTTCATGGAAATCACCTTCTAAAAATTAATCATTATTAGTTTACCTAATTTTTTAAACTTTAAACAATTTTTTTATTACTATGAAATTATATTATTTGATAACTTGTTACGCTGGTAACAAAGCTTGATAAAAGAAATAAGTTTAAAAATTTTTTTTAAGATTATATTTCTATTGTTTAAAATTTGTAATGATAGTTAATACTAATAATATTCTTTAATTTTGGAGGAAATAAATGAAACTTTTTCTTTTAATTTTATTAATTTTAATTATTCCCATTCCAATTAAAATTAGTATTTCCTATACAAAAGAAAATTATTATATAAAAATATATAAATTTATCATTTTAAAAAAACATAGTTTTAAGAAAGCATCTACTAAAAATAAAAAGAAATCTTGCAATAAAAAGCATCATCCTAAAAAGAAATATAATAAAAAATTCACTCTAAACTACCTAATAAAAATAACTAAAGCATTAAATACTAATCCATTTAAACCGAAATTAAAATTTAAAGCAGACTTTCAATATTCATTAAATGATGCTTGTAAAACTGCTATTTTCTATGGATTACTTCAAAATATAGCACCTTACATATTAGAAGCATTTAAAATTCCATTTAAAATAAAATCTTTTAAATTATTCATAAAGCCTATATTTAAAGATGAATTTATAAGAATTTTTAATGGTACATGTATAATTTTTGTTTCAATTGGCAAAACTATAATTATGATTTGTTTGATATTAAAAGAAATCGCCAATAAATAATTATCCTAAAAAAATAGTAGATTAATCTCTTTAGGTAGTATTCATTATGAGTATTGCAATTATTAATAAAATACAAAAGATAAAAAAAACTAAAAGAAAATTTAAAAGAGAGTTAAAAAAACTTTCACAAAAATATAAAAATTAAAAAACTAACCAAAGACAGGAGGTATTGCTACTAAATCTAATATAAATAAGCAAGTAATCAATGTACATATTTATATTTTAAGTAGCAAAGTTTGTATTATGAATAGTGATCATCAAGTTGAACATTTAATGAAAAGTACAATGGAAAATTTAAAAGATATGGTTGATGTAAACACCGTTATTGGTGATGCTGTAGAGACACAAGACGGTACATGTATCATTCCAATATCAAAAGTAAGCTTTGGTTTTGCATCAGGAGGTAGCGAATTTCAAGGAAAAAATGCTGTAGATAAGGTTGATTCTAAATTTCCTTTTGGTGGAGGTTCTGGTGCAGGGGTTACTGTTAAGCCAGTAGCATTTTTAGTCGTAAAACAAGACAGCGTTAGACTTTTGCCAGTAGATTCAGATAACACATACGATAGAATTGTAGATACAGTTCCCCAAGTGGTAGATATGATAAAAGATTTATTCAATAAAAATTGTTCAAAGAAAAACAAAACTAACGAAAATGATTCTACATCTACCTCATGTCAACTAAAAAACAACATTAATGATACATTCTAAATTCTAAGATAAAGGTAAGAAAAAGAGAGTGTCAAGATTCTTACCTTTTCCTTCTACTCTCTTAATCCATAATTCTTAACTCTTAATTATTAATTCTTTATAAAAGCTACACAGTCATATTTCCCCACTTCAACAAAGCCATTTTTTCTATAAAAGTTCATTGTTTTATTAGTTCTATCAGTCAATAATATCTTCTGACGAACATCTCTATATCGCTTCATAAAAAGATTTAAAAATTCACTTCCAATTCCTTTTCCTCGATATGATTTAAGAACTAAAATATCTTGAATATACATAATAGTTTCTTCATCTCCAACAGCTCTTAAAACTCCAACAAGCTTATTATCATCCCATGCAGAAATTATATAAGTAGATTTTGAAAAAGAATGCTCTAACTTCTTCTTATCCTCAGTATACACAAACCACTCCGCATCATTATATAAATCTACTAAATCATTAACATCAACTTTTTTATTTTCTTTATACTCTATATTCATTACTTTTCTCCCTTCAATTTTCAAAAAATTAAAGGACTATTCTCAATTTAACCACACCAAATCCTCCTTACGAACTCACTCTCTCTTCTCTAAGAAGTATCTTTCAAAAAGAAATACACTTCCAAGCAAATTACACTTTATTTACAAGTACACTTTCACTTCTCTATTCTCTCTTCTCTAAAATATAAGTTCTTCTGGTTTACTAATTATGCTTTTAGGTTTAAGTTTCTCAAGATCTTCTCTATCTCTAAATCCCCAATCTACTAAAGTGCAATCAACTTCTGCATTATCTGCTGTTTGCTTGTCTACTTCTGAATCGCCAACATAAAGTACATTTTTCTTTTCTACTCCTAAAATTCTTATAGCTTCGTTCAAGCTATCTGGAGCTGGCTTTTTTCTTATCCCATCTTTCTGTCCTATAGCTAATTCAAAAAGATTTTCAAAATAATAATCTGCAAGCTCCTTAACCGCAGCATCATTTTTATTTGACACAATTGCCAACCTATAACCTTTATCTTTTAGTTCAACTAATAAGTCAATTATTCCATCATAAGGCTTGGTTTTAATTCTACAATGAGATGTGTAATATTCCTTGTAAAAAGTAAATATCTCTTGAAATTCCTCTTTATCAATATCATTTGGTAATGCCCTTTCCATTAGCTTTTTTATACCATTGCCAACAAAACTCCTAATTTGTATTTTACTTCTTTTACTATATCCAAATTTATTTAAACAATAATTAACAGCATCACTTAAATCATCTAATGTATTAAGCAGTGTTCCATCTAAATCAAAAATTATTGCGTTATACATTTTTCCATCCCCACTTTAATAGTCAAAATTTGTAACTTTTTAAATAATTATAACATAGTAAAATAAGCCAATACAACTATACCTAAAATAATACGATACCATCCAAATATTTTGAAATCATGTTTTTTAATGTAGCTCATTAAAAATGTTATTACTAAAACAGAAACTAAAAATGCTACTAACATTCCTGTAATCAATGTTAACATCTCTACTGATGAAAATGCTAAACCAAATTTTAATATCTTTACTGCACTTAATCCAAACATAACTGGAACTGCTAAGAAGAAAGTAAATTCTGCTGCTGCAACTCTTGATACTCCTATAAGTAATGCACCAACAATAGTAGAGCCTGAACGTGATGTCCCTGGAATAATTGATAATACTTGAAACATTCCAATTATAAATGCTGTTTTATAAGTAATATCATTTAGGTGAGCTACTTTAGGCACTCTAGTTTTATTCCAATTTTCAATAAGAATAAATGCAATACCATAAATTATTAAAGTTAAAGCTATTACTACAGGGGTATGAAGATGTTCTTCAATATAGTCATCAAATAAAAGTGTTATAACCGCTCCTGGAATACATGCAACTACCACCTTAAACCATAATGAAAAAATATCTTTTTTAATTATACTTTTACTCTTATCCTTAAATTGAAACGGAAACATCTTATTCCAAAATATTATCACAACCGCTAAGATTGCCCCCAGCTGAATAACTACAAAAAACATTTCTTTAAAAGAATCACTCATATTTAAGTTAATAAATTCATCAACTAGAAGCATATGACCTGTACTGCTGATAGGTAGCCACTCTGTAACTCCCTCCACAATACCAAGAAAAATTATCTTTAAAACTTCTATCAAACTTAATCCCATTATTCTAAATCCTCCTTATTAAAAAAATTGAATGTCATAATAAAACCTACAGCAATTAATACTGCAATAATTATCCCTGTTAAGATTGGTGAAAAACCTGTACTCTCTATTCTCCCCTTTATTAAAAAATATGCTCCTGTCCATGGATATAATGCGCCTAAATCCTGATTTGAAAGAGCTGCACTTCCCATAACTATGACTGAACCTGCAATAACTGGTGCAACAATTCCCTTTGTTTTCTCCGCAATGTAGGCAAATGGGGTTATTGTTAAAAACATTAATACTCCACTTAATAAATATTTTATAAGCCAACTTACAAAAACATAACCATAAAATTCACTAATACCAAATAAAAAATGATATAAACTCGCAAGTACAGACATTGCAATCCACGTTATTAGAGTTAGCTCAATTATCCAAAGAAATAAAATCAAGAATTTACCAAGTACAAACTTATTTCTGGAAACAGGTATTGGTAAAATATTTTTTAAAGTTTTCTCTGTATATTCTCTACTGAAAAGATAAGCTGTAATAGCAACATAAATCATCATATTTGTTAGAATCATTACATAAAGAAGACTGTTATCATACATATCTTCTAATTTCACAACTCTTTCTGGATGTTCATAATGAGATTGTAATGCCTCTATAAATATCATAGCAGGAGTAGATAATACAGCTATAATACTTATAAGTTTCATTCTTGAACCTTTTAATTTCAATAGTTCACTATAAATTAGATTACGCAATTCCATCCCCTCCAATTATTCCCCCAAAATACTCTTCTAAAGATTCTTCATATTCTTCAATTTTTGATACCATAATCTTATTTTCAACTAAACACTTGTTAATTTCATAACTTTTCTGTGCACAGCTATATATTCTAATTTTATTTTCAACAGTATCATAATCAGTAATTCCTAAATTTTCTTTTATTACCTTCTCTGCTTTTTCTATATGTGATACTTGAAATTCAATATAATGTTTTTTAAGCTTATGAAGCTTTTCCATATCAATTTCCTCTATTATTTTGCCATTATTCATAATTCCTATAACATCTGCTATCTGTTCAATCTCTCCTAACAAATGGCTGGAAATAAAAATCGTCTTACCTTTGTTGTGACTAAGATTCAACAAAATTGAACGTACTTTATAAATCCCTATTGGATCAAGTCCATTTATAGGTTCATCAAGAATTAATATTTCTGGGTCATGCATTATAGCGGCTGCAATTCCTAAACGCTGTTTCATCCCCAAAGAATAATCTCGAAACTTTTTGCTTTTTTCTTTTTCTAGGCCTACAAGTTCTAATGCCTTAAGTATCTCGCCTTTACTTTTTCCTCCACGTAATATCCATAGAATCTTCAAGTTCTCATAACCATTCAAATTCTCATAAAATCCTGGCGCTTCTATAATAGAGCCAATTTTCTTATAAATTTCTTTTTCATTATTCCCTTCTATAAATTTCACCTTTCCTTTACTTGGACGAATAAGTTTTAACATCATCTTCATAGTCGTAGTTTTTCCTGCACCATTTCTACCAAGTAAAGCATAAATCTTTCCTTTAGGCACATTAATGTTTACACAATCAACTGCTATTTTATTGCCATATTTTTTAGTGAGTTCTTTAGTTTTTATTGCATATTCCATAAATTTCATTCCTTCCTTTTTCTTATTTGCACTCTACAATTCCATTATGAAATTCATGTGACATTTAACAAGAAACCTTTGCTCACAAAAGAAAAATGCCACTGACACTCTTAGTGTCAATGGCATTATAACTGGGCTTAGGCCTTTTTGGGTTCATCACAATTTTTCTTTATTTCAAAAATGATTTTTATAAAAAACAGCATAAATAAGAAAGTCGTTACATATGTTTGACGCGTTGCAATAAAAAATAATATAGCTAGGTTATGTAATCCTAAAGATAAACTTTTTATAATGTTTTTTAATTTTTGAATGTTAAAAAATTGCATAGCTAACTCTACTATACCTAGTATAAATATAACTATAAATGTTATGTAATAAATTAATTTGATGTTATTAGATGTATCATTATAATCAAATAATGAAACTGAATATATATAATCATTTATTTTTTGTCCATATAAAGGCAAGAATATAAATGAAATAACCATTACATCTAATATTCCATAAATCAAATTGTAAACTTTTTCTAAATTAGTTTTTGATTCTGTTTCTGCTATACTAATAAGCTCTTCACCTGATAGTAGCTCATCGATGGTTATTTTAAAAAACTTAGAAATACATTTTAAAGATTCAATACTTGGATATCCTTTTCCGCTTTCCCATTTAGAAATAGCAGTTCTAGAAACATATAGTTTTTCTGCAAGTTGTTCTTGGGTCAAATTCTTTTGTTTTCTTAGTTGTTGTAATTTTTCATTAAACTCCATTTATTCTCTCCAATATAATGTTATATATCATGGTATATTATACCATAATTATTTACATTAACATACTCTACTTTTTTCCACTAAACCAGTTAGGTCAAAAGCTTTTCCGTCAAATTTAATTTCTTTTGTTGCTTTTTCATATTCTTCATCTAATAGATATTTAGTACCAAGTACTATTTTTTCTTTATGATTCTTATAATTCACTTGTACAGTATACACCTTTACTTTCTATATTTCTCTTTATATGGTTTTTCTTTTAGAACTTCAAAGATTTCATCTTTACTCGCTTTATACACTTCTATATACTGTTCTTCACTTATATTATCTATATCTTTTTTCCAAAATCTATATTATAATGTACTATTTCCGTAATTACAGTAACTAGTACAACAACAATACTAGTTATGGTTTTTATTCTTTTCATCTTAGTCATTCCTCATTATATATTTTATATCCTCTTCATCTGTGGCAATATATTTTTATTTTTAACGTCTAAGCTTCTTTGATACCCCTAAACCCTGTAATTGTAAGGTTTCCAGCTTTTATTGATTTTTTAAATTCTTAGACGTTAAAAAAGGCGCCTAAAAGCGCCTTACATAATACTTGTCATCCTATTAGATTTTATTAACTTATGCTTGTCTGTTGTATATAGATTTAACATATTTTCTATTATTGTACATAAACAGGAATACAGCTAAAAGATTAATACATTGCATTACAGTTATTATTATTCTTTCCCCCATAAATTGAGATAATATTCCTGAAACAAATTGTCCAAATAGCATTCCTAATGTTGTACACATCTGAAACATTCCATTAAACCTACCTTTTTTATTGTCCGGAACATAACTTTGTGTAGCAGAAATTCTTATGTTATATGACGTAACTCCCAGTAATCCTTGAATAAGTGAAATTACCACCATTACTCCCACTGGAAAATACAATATAGATCCATCCAAAAATGAAAGTACTGTATATACAGTTAAGGCTATAGTAAATTTCTTATTTACAGGATACTTAAATTTATAATGAACCATTCCTCCTATGGTTCTACCTAAAAATATACCGGCACCAACAAGAATATATATATATTCTCCATTATCAAAATTGGCTTTATAATAGGGAAGTAAAAGAACATTTGATACTCCCACGGCACACATTGTAACCGTAAAATATTTTATAATAGATTGAAGTCCTTTCTCATCTTTTAAATACTCCATACCTTCTTTAAAAGTCTTTTTATATACATTAGCTGTAAACTTTTCATCCTTCTTCATTACATGTTTTTCAGTAACCTTAATTCTAGTTTCAAATATAGCTGCAATTAAGAAAGTTATCATATCAAAAATAAATAAAGGTACAATTCCAACCAGATTATAAAAGAATGCAGATGCTGGAATCATAGCCATACATATAGCATCTAATGTACTTTGGATTGAATAAGCTTTTGTATAATTTCCTTCAGTTATTAAAAGCGGATAGAAACTTTCATAAGCTACATCATATACACTACTTATTGAACCTAAAGTTAAACTACAAAAAATTAATATTCCATAATTGAACCATCCATTAATCATTACCACAGCTAATATCAAATAAATAAAAGCAGATAAAAAATCTAAAGAATAAATAGTTTTTCTTCTTGAAAACTTATCTATATATGGTCCTGCTAAAGTAGGTAGTACTACTCTTGGCAGATTACTAGCTACCATATAAAAAGCATAAAGTAATGTGGATTTTGAATAATCAAGTACCAATAACCCCATTGCAAAATTGGCAATGGCATTACCAAACATTGATATTACAGTTCCTACTGTAATAATAGTAAAATTCTTAGTCCATAATGACTTTTTTTCTTCCAAGTTAATCACCCCAAATTTATCACGTTTCAAGTATATAGCACTTACGATTATACGCTCATCTAACATTTATTTCAATATTATGTAATGATTAACCAAGGAGTAATTATTAAGAAATTGCTTCTACTGATTTATAAGTTGATTTCTTTATATTAAAAAAGAATATCATAATTATTGCCGTAATTAATTCGGACCCAAGCAAGGAAAGCCATATTCCATTTTCGCTAATGAAAAAGCATAATACAAATAAACTTATTGGAAAAACAATAATACTTCTTAATACACAAATTAAATTTGATTTTGCTGGCATTTCTATGGCTTGATAATAAATTGTTGTACTTAAATTTACACCAGTTAAGAAAAATCCTAAATTCATTAAATTTAATCCTATATAAGTCATATCTATTATTTCAAGGTTTGATGTAAATATCCCAATTATTCCTCTCCCCCATACAAAGCATATACCTGTAAATACCATATTTACTATCAAACAGGCAACATTAGTAATATTATAAAATTTAATCATTTTTTCTGTATTCTTAGCCCCTAAATTAAAGCTTACAAGCGGTTGAACTCCAAAGCATACTCCAATTAGAACCATATAAATATTAGTAGTCAAATAATTAATAATACTAAAAGCTGCAAGTCCTTTATCACCAATAATTCTTACTATCGCTATATTACATAAGAAAATAATTATTGAAAAAGTCACCTCTGAAAAGAAGGAAGGAAGACCTATGCTTGAAAATTCTTTTATTATTTTTAAATCTAGTTTAACCCAACCAAAAGATAAACTTCCTTTTTTCACCAAAAAGTGAGGAAGTAATATTCCTACTGTAACTAACTGTCCAAGACCAGTTGCAATGGCTGCACCCTTAATTCCTAATAATAGATGAAATATAAAAATATAATCAAGAATTATATTAGTTACAGCTCCTGAAACTGTTGAAATCATTGCAAGTTTTGGTCTTCCATCATTTCTTACAAAACTATTTAATGATATACCTATTAAATTAGGTATACAAAACATTGCATAAAGTCTTAAATAATCTGATGCTAAGCCTAATATACCTTCTGTTGCTCCAAGAAGTACTGCTATTTCTTTAGAAAAAATAACACATATAAGACTTATTGAAATACTTATAATTAGTAAAAACTTAAACACCTGTCTAAATACATTAACTGCTTTATCCTCTTCTCTTGCTCCTAAATGCTTAGATACTAACGAACCGCCTCCAACTGCAAACATTGTTGCAACTCCAAAGAGCATTATAGTAAATGGCATTATTACATTAACTGCTGCAAGAGCATCATCACCAACACCTTGCCCCACAAACATTCCATCTACTATTGTATATAAAGATGAAACAAACATAGCTAGAGCTGAAGGAACAGCATACTTCAAAAATTGTCTAATCATTAAATCACCTCATCATTTGTTACCTAAAAAATTATAAACTATATAGATACTATTAAGTCAAGATTATATTTATATTTTTTCTCCCACAGGGCATGCAATAAGACATAGTGCACACATATATCCTTTTCTCTTTTCTGTTCTTTCTTTACATTTCATAATATCAACTAGTTCTTCTCTCTTCATTCCTTTTTGCCAATTAACATTTTTAAAACATTTAGCTGGACATATTTTCACACATTTATTACACTCACCACAACTAGCATATTCTTTTTTCTTTTTAGATACAGATAAATCAAGATTAACAAGAATTGTTGATAACCTTATGTGCGGTCCATATTCTGGTGTAATAAGTAAAGCATTTTTACCTATCCATCCAAGACCTGCTCTCACTGCAGCAAATTTATCAGAAAATTCTCCATAACATTTATTCCTATCAGGAACATTATTGGTAACAACATGATAATCAATATTTTCCTTTTTTAAAAAATCCTCTATTATGCTTATATTTTCTTCAATCTTTTCTCTTATTCCATTTATTAAAAAATCATAAAAGCCCGTAGGTGAATATGTATTTAACTTATATGAATAACCTTGCCCAATTGAAATAGCTCTGTTAAATCTCCTATCAAAAACGTCTAAATCGCTTATATCTGAAATCCCCCATATAGATATATCAATTTTATTTAATAATTTTATTAATTGTTCTTCCTTATTCAATTTAACTCCCCCTTAATTCATCTCTTATTACCAATAACGATACTCCAACCAACTTAATTTGTTAAATTGATAATTCAGATACCATCAATCGATTTAATTGATAACCATTTATTTTAATAAAAAAAATATGCCTTAAGCATCTTAATGTAATCTTGTCTATTATTTCTTTAAATAATCTCTAACAATATCTTTTATTTCTTTAATCTTATTCTTCGTTTCTTCATTTTCTGATTTAAACTCCATCAACTTACTAAGATATCCTTGTTTTTCTGTTATGTCTAAACTTTCTCTGTAATATATACCAAACACTAACGCTACACGAGAAATAATGTTATCTAATGGTGTAGATCTTATAGATGATAAAACAGTTTCATGATTTTTAATAGCAGCCATTACTCCATTACTTATTTCTGAAGTTGTTAATTGCTCATGAGTTACTCCAAAGGCATCCTCTGGTCTTTCTTCATAGCTTACTTTAAATATATCAATCTTATCAGCATCCCTTAATAGATACGAAAAAGTCTTTTCCCTTTTATTGTAATTATCAGGAATTGCAAAAGCACTATGACACCTAATAGCTTTCATAATTAATTCATCTTCGTCATCATCCTCAACAAAATCTCTTATTTTACCTTCTTCAAATAAAATTTCTACTGCCAACGCTGCATGATCAATAGATTTGCTATCATCAAAGGTACCATATCTCTTTATCTGTTCAAATCTACCAATATCATGCAAAAGTCCCATAAAAAATGCCAAATCAACATCCTTATCAGACATTCTAAGTTTCCTAGCAATTTCTTCACAAATACCAGTTACTCTAAATGTATGATCAATTTTTAACTTAATTTTCCTATCTTTACTATTATATTTTTCCACATACTCATTAAAAGCCCTTACTGCTTTCTCCCTATCCAAAAACATTCAAATCGTCCCCTTGTAGTGAATAATTAATATAAATCAATTATATCATTTTAAATATTACCCTCAACTTCTAATTCAGTGAAAAAAAACGTTAAAAAAGAAGTATATCTGCAACTAAAATTACCTTCAATTACAGACATACTTCCTCTCTTCTCTCTTCTCTAAAATTATCCTTCTGATAGAAATGTACTTACAACCTAAATTACGCTTTCATTACAAATGCAATTACTCTTCTCTATCTTCGCTTTCCTCTTCAGTGCTAGCTGTTTCTCTATCTTCATCACTTTCTACTATTTCAATTTCTTCATCAATCGCAAATAGATCTAATGAAGGTAATTCCTTTAAATCATGTAACGAAAATTGTCTTAAGAATTCTTCTGTTGTTCCATATAGAATTGGTCTTCCTGGAACTTCAAGTCTTCCAACTTCTTTAATCAGATCCTTTTCTAAAAGTCTAGCCATAGCACTTTCAGATTTAACCCCTCTTATTTCATCTATATCAATTCTAGTTATCGGTTGTTTATATGCAATAATTGCCAAACTTTCTAAAGATGCTTGTGATAAAGATTGTCTTTTATTTTTCTTTAATAATTTTTGAATATAATGACTATATTCCTTCTTTGTAACTAATTGATATGCACCATTAATACTTATTATTTTAATTCCTCTTTCTTCACTTTCATAATCATCCATAAGTTCTTTTACAACTTCTTGAATATACTTAATGCTACAATCCAAATGATATGCTAATTCTCTTTCACTTAAAGGATCTCCAGTTACAAAAAGCATTGATTCAATAGCACCTTTAAGTTCACTTTTTCTTGAGGTTTCTTCAAACTCAAATTGTCCTGCTTGAAACTTATCCATCCTCTTCTGTCCACCTCTCTATCATGATATGGTCAAAACTTTCATTCTGATAAACCTTAACTGATCTTTGCTTAATCATTTCTAATAATGCTAAAAATGTAACGATAACTTCCATCTTACATTCACACTCAACCATTAGTTCATCAAATTCTGTAACAGTAACGTCTTTTAACTTTTCAGTTAGATATGCTAACTTGTCTTCTATTTTGTATCTATCAACATATATCTTCTTTTGAATTATATTTCCTCTATTTTGTTTATTTCTGTGTATTTCTAAAAGATTATTATATATATGGAATAAATCTAGAAGAGTTACATTCTTTAAAAGATCATCATTTTTTACAGGTTCTTTTTCTTCTAAAGGCTCAATAATTTCAGGTTTTTTAGTAAATACACTTCCACCTTCAACATATCTATCTCTAAAAAATGCAGTTGATTCTTTAATCTTTTTATATAATGCAAGCTTTTCTAATAATTTCTTTTCAATATCCTCTTCGTCCTCATCCTCATCTTCCTTTTTTACCTTAGGAAGTAATGTCTTTGACTTAATCTCTATAAGGGTTGCTGCTATAACAATAAACTCTGAAGTAATCTCTAAGTCCATTTCTTTCATTTGGTCTAGATAATTCAAATATTGATTTGTTACCTTATATATTTCTACATTATAAATACTCATTTTATTTTTCTTAATCAAATGTAATAACAAGTCAAAGGGTCCTTCGAAATTATCAATTTTAATCTTCGGTAATTCCATTTTAATCCCCCTTTACTCTTTCTATAATCCACTCTTTATTATACTATTAAAATTAATCTTAAAACAAGAGTTTTATTTTAATGAAAAGCAAAAAACAACCTTCTCTCTTTATGTGTTATAATTGTCATTATTAGGATAATAGAAAAGAGGAGTAAATATGATTATACGTAAACCAAAACTTTCTGACACAGATAATTTTTTTAACATGTTAGTAAACTTAGATAATGAAACAAAATTCATGTTATTTGAACCTGGTGAACGAGGCACTGATACCTCAAGAGTAAAAGCTATGATTGAAAATAGTGAAAGTGGCTATCACTTGCTACTCATTGCTGATGATGGTAATGAAGTTGTGGGATTTATTTCAGCCCAAAGAGGTTTAACAAATAGAATCAAACATTCTGCTTATATTGTTGTAGGAATCAGACAAGCTTATCGTGGAAAAGGAATTGGCACAAAATTTTTTCAAAAGTTAGATAAATGGGCACAAGAAAATAAGGTCACAAGACTTGAATTAACTGTTCTATGCCCTAATACTATTGCAAAACATTTATACGAAAAAAATGATTTTGTTGTAGAAGGACTAAAAAAGCATACTGTTTTACTAGATGGTAAATATGTTGATGAATATTTAATGGCTAAAATTTATGAATAATTATACAATAAAAAAAGAGAGAAAAGTTAAGATTATCATCCAAAACTCTGAAAGAGTTTTTCACAATCTCTTCTCTCTTCTCTAAAATTATACTAGCTCAAAGAATTATACTAGCAATTAATTTATTTTTTCAATACAAATATACTTTCACTTCTCTTTTCTCTATAGAGTGACTTTGTGAAAGAAATATTTTTGCAACTAAATACTCTTTTATTAAAATAAATTTTTTATATTATATTTGATTTTATCAATGAATCCACCTTTTTCGATATCTCTATCGGCATATACTTTTACTTCACCAACTTTTTCATTGTTTAAGTAAACCTCGCACATACCAACAATATCACCCATGTTGTATGAATCCTTTAAATCTTCGATAACAATTTTCTTTTCAAATTCTCCATCGGAACCTTTTGGAACTACTACTTCAAGATCTTCTAAAGCTTTAGCCATAAAGAACCTATCTGTTTTTTCGCCCATATAAACTTGTTCTACTTCTTCATCTTTTGCAACAAGCTTCTTACCTTCAAATTTTGAGAATCCATGATTTAAAAGAATTCCTGCATCTCTATTTCTTATTTTATAAGTAGGTGCTCCCATTATAACTGCAAGCATTCTTACTCCATTTCTCTTTGCTGTTGCTGAAATACAGTATTTTGCTTCACTTGTATATCCAGTTTTTAATCCATCGCAACCTTCAAAGAATCTAACAAGCTTATTATGGTTTACAAGTTCTATTGGACTCTTTCTTCCTTCAGATATAGTTTCCATATAAATTCCTGAATATTTTAAAATTGTTGGATGCTTTAAAAGTTCTCTAGACATTATTGAAATATCTCTTGCTGTGGATATATGACCTTCGCATGGAAGTCCATTACAGTTTTTAAATACAGTATTTTTCATTCCAAGTTCTTGAGCTCTCTTATTCATTAAAGCTACAAAATCTTCTTCTGTACCTCCAATATATTCAGCTATAGCAACTGCGGCATCATTTCCTGAAGCTATTGCAACGCCTTTAAGAAGTTCTTCTAAAGTTCTAACTTCTCCAGTGTCTAGTAGCATTGTGCTACCACCCATCTTTTTGGCATTTTCACTACAAGTAACCTTATCATCTAAGCTAGATTTACCACTGTCCACCGCTTCCATAGCTAATAGCATTGTCATTATCTTTGTAACAGATGCAGGAGCAAATTGTTCATCTATATTCTTTTCATAAAGAATTTTTCCTGATATAGGTTCTATAAGAAGTGCAGATCTAGCTTCAATACCATCCATTCCAGTTTTTTTATCTGAATCTTTCTCAGATTTTTTACTTGGTTTTTCTTCTTCCTTTTCTGTAACCTCAGCTTCAGTTTCCTCTGAATCTTCATCCTCATTTTGTGAGTCTGCGTCTTCATCATCTTCTTCACTTTTGGAATCTACATCTTCTAATTGCTCTGCTTCTTCAGTGTAAGTACTACTTTCTTCATCAGCTTCTTCTTCTGAATCATTAGAATATACACCTTCGTCTAAAAATACCTCCGATTTCTTTTCTTGCTTTTCGCCATCTTCAAAAACGTAAGCATATGTATTTAATGGAAGCATTAAAAATGATAATGCTAAAAATAAACTAAATGCTATAATTTTTATCTTTTGCTTATCCATAAAAATTTCCTCCTTTCTGAAATTATTGTTTCCATTTCTATAAAAAATATCACATCTAAAAGTTCAATGAAAATTATTTATATAAAAAAATAGAAATCATACATAACATATAATCTCTATTAAAAAACATATTAATAATTTTAAATATTATTTAATTCTTTAATTTTATTTAATAACTTTCCTATAGTTCCATCTTCAATAAACTTCACCATATGCCCATCACAAAACTTTTCACCTCTACATATAAAAGTTAAGTATGTATAAACATCATGAATTGTCATATCATCAATATTATCCTTTTCAACTTCCTCAATATCTTGAATATAATTATAGTTGAAAAGTTTATTTTTCTCCATCATACTCCAAAAGTCACTTAATTCCTTTGGATAATTAGGATAACTAAGAACATGAATACCCTCATTGTTTTTAGGTTTTACAAAATCAATTTTATTTATCCCTTGCACTGACTTTAAACAATTATTAATCACATCAACATCTTTAGTATCAAAGCTTTTTTCTTCATTTTTTACATCACCTTGAATAAATTTCATTATTTCACTCCAAGCTTTTCTATTTGCTTCAATACATTTTTCTTTTTCTCCACCACCAAATTCACTCAAGTCTCCAAAAGATTGATTTGGTAAGATTATCATATGGCCTGCTCCAGGATAATTACACATCTTAACTTCATGTTTAAACTTATGCTCTTTTAAATATTTCACTGCAATTTCTCCATATTCTTTCGAAGGCCAAACAGTATCATCTTCGGATGTTATTATTAATATATCACCATTTATTTTTTCAAGTGGAATCATTGCCTTTTCTGCATTTTTATTTTTTACATATGTATCATGGGCTAACTTCTTTAATGCAAATTTATCTTTTAATATCTTAGATCTAAAAATCATCTTCATACTATCTAACATACCATATTTTAAAAAGTCTATACTTTCACCTTTATAGCTCCAAGATGACTGTTTAAATGCTGGTACATTTTCTTTTAATCCTGAATAGACAAAGCAACTTGGCATAACTACTATAGTTTTATGTATTTTAGGAAACATGGATGCTGCCAGTAATGCCATTTCTCCACCTTTGGAACGTCCATATATTTGAATATTCTCAGAATCAACAGTACTTTTATTATCTAGCCATTCAATAACCTTCTCTAGATTATCAATTGGTATTTTCACAAGATTTTCGCTCATTCCTGCCATACCAAAATATCCAACAGCTATTGCTGCATACCCCTTACTTGCAAAACATTGTGCTATAGCTTGGGCCTTTTCAAGTCTTCCATCACTTCCACTTAACACAATTACAGCTTTTTTTATTTTTCTATCTTTCTTTTCAAAAAAACGTGCCTTCATCTTTCCAAATGTTAAATCTTCAGATATAACAGTTTCATCACAAAATTGCCTTATTATACTCTTTTCGGCAATTAAATTACCACCATCATATACTTTTAAAGAAAATTTACACTCATTATACCTTGGTAAATCTTCTACTTTATTAACTATATTTATTTTTTTAGGTTTACAATAGCTCATATGTGTAAATAATCCTAAGGATTCTGAATAATCATATTCTTTACTTTTAGGTATTTGTTTAGACAAATTTATTTCACCATTTTTATCAGACTTAAAAACAACTTCGCTTGTCCATAAAGTACCTACTGGCACTTTTTTAATTTTTGTATTAACCGCGTAGTATTCATCACTAGAAAGATTTACCCTATATAACTTATCGGCTTCTAAGCCTATTATTTTTATTAATACATCTTCATCAATATAGCTTATAACTTTATCAACAAAAATTTTTACCCTATTATCCAATATATCACTTCCCCTCAGCTTTCAAGTTCTATTGTATCACTTTATGTCATCTGTATAAAATTACTTTATTTCTTAAAAAGTTTCATTAACTAAAAAGAAGACACAAAATTGTGCCTTCTTTTCTTACTTCAAAATTACTTTATATAACAAACTTATTAATTGATTCATTTAATTCTTTTGTTATATTAGAAACTTCTTTAGAAACTTGAGTAATTTCATTACTTGAAGTTTTAAATTCTTCTGCTGTAGCATCAACTTCTTCTGTTGATGCTGCTAATTCTTCTGATATAGCAGTTGCTGATTGTATTGAAACTAAAATATCATCTTTTCTTTTATTATTATTTTCAGATAGAAGAGTTATTTCTTCAATTCTTGGTGTTATTTCCTTTAATGCTTCCTCAATCTTATTGAATGCCTGAATAGTAATTGTAATTTTATCTTTTTGATTATTAACTTCACTATTTATAGAATTTGTTACCTCCATAATATTCTTACATTCAACCAAAACATTACTTATTATAGTTCCAATTTCATTTACAGATTTTTGACTTTCATCTGCTAATTTTCTTATTTCTTCTGCTACAACACTAAAGCCTTTTCCAGCTTCTCCAGCTCTAGCTGCTTCAATTGCTGCATTTAATGCCAAAAGATTAGTTTGTTCTGCTATTGAACTTATTGCACTAGTTATATTTTCAATAGATGAAATTTTTTCATTCATATTAAAGATACTATTGTTAAATACTCCAAAACTACTATCAAAGTTTTCAACAGATTTATTTAATTCAGTAATACTATCATTTCCTTCAATTATTGTAACTTTAATATTATTAGATAGCTTAGATACATTCTCAACCCCTAAATTCATCGCACCAATATTAGAAGAGAATTCTTCCATATCTCTGTTTATTGATAGAATTTGTCCTGATTGTTCAGTATTGCCTTCAGCTGCTTGGTGCATTGCTGCTGATATATTTTCTGAACCTATATTAATATTATCTGAAGCTTCTTCTAAAATAACCGCTTGTTTATTTATCATTTCTACGTTACATTTAACTTCTTGTAGAATTTGTCTAATTTGCTCCTTAGTATTCTCTAAAGCTCTTGAAATAGCTCCAATTTCATCTTCTTGTTTTAATTCATCTTTATCTAATTTTTTATTAAAAATACCTTCAGCTAGAACTTCTATATTATCTTTACAATTATTTATTCTTTTGCCCAATTTATCTCCAAGCTTATATATAATAAATAGTATTACTGATATTCCCAAAACACCTATAATTATATACATATTGAACATATAACTTAAATCTTTATCAACATCTTTAATAGGCACTTCAATAACCATTGACCAACCTGTCACTTCTGGTATTGATGTATAAGCAAAATAAGAACCATTAACGACTTCAAGTCCACTTTTACCATTAATCATTTCTTTATATACAGCTTGTACATCTTTATCGATTGAAGTATCTTCAAGAAGATTTGTACCTTCCTTAACTTTTTCAACATCTTTATCCGCAACAAGATTTCCTGCTGGATCTATTATGGATGCCTTCCCATAACCCAAGTATTGTAAGTTTTTAATATCGTCTGAAAGAAACTCACTATTAAAAGTACAAGTTATTCCTCCGATTATTTTATCCCCTTCTTTTAATGGCACCGCTATAAAAGTTATTTGCTCACCAGTTCTTTTATCAATTTGAGGATTACTTATATAATTTTTCCCATTCATAAAATCTTTAAAATATACTCTTTGCGATATGTTATTACTAAACCCATCTGTTGAAAGTAAGTCACCATTAGATTGTACAAGTCCAATTGATCTAATTCCTAAAGATGATGAATATTTTTTCAAAGCATCCATTCTCTCATCTAACGTTTTTGTAGAGTTTGCAACAATACTATCATTAGAAATAGCTTCAGCATAAGCAAACTTTTTACCTATCTGATTACTTACAGTATTAGCCGCATCCTCAATAATTCTATTCATCGAATCATTTTTCAGTTTCTTCAATGTACTGTTGGCAATTATAAATCCGCTTATAAATGCAACAGCAAATACTAGAACAAAGGTACCCGACAAATACTTAATTAATTTAATTTTTATACTTTTTTTCTTATTCAAATTTAACTTCCCACCTATATCTTAAGTTTAAACCCGTTTCTTACAGATTCTTATAATACTTTATTATGGAATAATCTTCATTTCAACTTGCACATTATTTTCATTTCCCAATAAAAATACAAAATTCTTAATATTTTTATACAACCCCCTTGCTTTTTTCATTATTTTATTATTTTATTTATTTTAACATAGTGTATTTATTAAAATTGTAAAATAGCCCATATTTTTATCCAATTTTTTTAGATATTGATTTTTTTATTTTATTTTTAAAATAAAAAAGACACCTATAAGTGTCTTTTTTATTCTTATCTAATTATTTCATAAATAAGCGGAATCTGTTCTTCATAATTGTCTGAAATAATAACTTCCTTTAACATCTTTTCAACAGCTCTATTTCCTTTTTCTTTATTATTAGCATATATTGTAGCTAACAAATCTCCTTCTTTCACTGCATCATTACGCTTTTTATTTAATACAATACCAACAGCTAAATCTATTGAACTTTCCTTGGTAGCTCTTCCAGCTCCAAGTTCCATTGCTATAAGGCCTACTCTCTCAGCATGTATTTTAGAAATTATTCCAGAAGATTTAGCTCTTACTTCTAATTTATACTTAGCCTTAGGAAAGTTTTCAGGATGATCAACTAAAGATGCATCTCCTCCTTGAGCTTTAACAAATTCTTTAAGCTTTGCTAGAGCCTTACCATTATAAATGTTTTCAAGCAAAAGTTTTTTGCCTTCTTCAAAAGTTTGAACTTTCTTAGCTATAAGCAACATGTTACTTCCAAGAGTTAAGGCAAGTTCTAAAAGATCCTGAGGTCCATTTCCTTTTAAAGTATTAATAGCTTCAATAACTTCTAGTGAATTTCCTACAGCATATCCTAAAGGTTGATCCATATCTGAAATTACTGCAATAGTTTCTCTTCCAACATGATGCCCAATGTCAACCATTTCTTTAGCAAGTGCTCTTGCATCTTCAGGAGTCTTCATAAACGCTCCTTCTCCAACCTTTACATCTAGAACAATGCCATCAGCGCCTGAAGCTATCTTCTTACTCATTATACTTGATGCAATTAATGACATATTATCAACTTTAGCTGTAACATCACGTAGAGCATAAAGCTTTTTATCAGCTGGAGCTAGTTCTCCTGTTTGACCAACTATTGCAATTCCTATATTATTAACATTTTCAATGAACTTTTCCTTTGAAAGTTCTACTGAAAAACCTTCAAAAGACTCCAGTTTATCAATGGTTCCTCCAGTATGACCTAGACCTCTTCCTGACATCTTTGCTACTGGCACGCCACAAGATGCAACCATTGGAGTAAGCAAAATACTTGTTGTATCTCCTACTCCTCCTGTAGAATGTTTATCAACTTTAATTCCTTTAATTTCACTTAAATCATATTCATCTCCAGATTTAGCCATAGCCATTGTAAGATCAGCTGTCTCTCTTTTACTCATTTTTTGAAAGAATATAGCCATAGTTAATGCTGATGCTTGATAATCTGGAATTTCTCCTTTTGTATAACCTTCAACAAAATAATTAATTTCTTCAGAGGAAAGTTCTTCTCCCCTTCTTTTCTTTAAAATAACATCGTACATTCTCATCAGAATTTCCTCCAATGTTTATAAAATTATATTTTTAAATGATTCACCTTGTAATTCATTTTTAACATCTAGATAATCTAAAATGCTCTTTCCTATATCAGTAAATGAATTTCTTATACCTAATTGTGCTCCTTTTTTAATATTCTTACCATAAACTAATACAGGTATGTATTCTCTTGAATGATCTGTACTCTCTGTAGTAGGATCGCATCCATGATCAGCAGTTATTATTAATAAATCTTCATCTCTTAATTTGCCATAAATCTCTTCCATTCTACTATCAAAATCTTCTAGAGCTTTTGCATATCCTTTATAGTCATTTCTATGACCATATAACATATCAAAATCAACCAAGTTAGTAAATATAAGTCCATTATCTACTGTATCCATATATTCTAATGTCTTATCTACCCCATCCATATTTCCATTAATGTGAACTGCTTTTGTTATACCTTTTCCATTATAGATATCTTGAATTTTTCCTACTGCTGCAACTTCTTTATTATCTTCTTTAATATATTCAAGCATTGTTTTTCCAAATGGATCTAATGCATAATCATGTCTATTAGCTGTTCTAGTGAATTTTCCATTTTCCCCTATAAACGGTCTAGCAATAACTCTGCCAACAAGCTTATCGCCAACTAACATTTGCCTTGCAACCTTACACATTTTATAAAGGTTTTCAAGTCCAACAACCTCTTCATGAGCCGCAATTTGAAATACACTATCTGCAGATGTATATATTATTGGGAATCCTGTTTTTACATGTTCATCCCCTAATTCTTTGATAATTTCTGTACCTGAAGCAACCTTGTTACCAAGAATTCCTTTAACTCCAGCTTTCTTCTTAAATTCTTCTATAATTTCATCAGAGAAGCCATTAGGATATGTATTTAGAGGTTTTTCTAATACAACACCTGAAATTTCCCAATGTCCTGTAACTGTATCTTTTCCAATAGATTTCTCCATAGATTTGCCATAAGCACCAATTGGAGTATCTACCTTTCCAAGTTCTTTTACGCCTTCAATATTTCCAAGACCTAATTCTTTTAGATGAGGAACATTAAGTTTTCCAACTTTCTTAATTATATTATCTAAAGTATGGCTTCCCTTATCTCCAAACTTTTCTGCATCTGGTAGTTCGCCTACTCCAAAACTATCTAACACAATTAATATTACTCTTTTCATGTTTTTCTCCCTTCATATATCTCATTTTCATCTTTTGTATAAAATTTTCTAAGCTTAAAGTTTATGCTCTTGGATGAGATTTTTTATATATTAAATTTATTTTATCACTATTTATTATTTCATAATAAGTGTCCATGTATGTTAAAACCTGATTTCCAAGTAATTTTTGAACTGCTCTAACATTAGCGCCATTCTGTAACATATGAACAGCGAATGAATGTCTAAATGTATTTAAATTAACATCCTTATTTATGCCAGCTTTATGTGAATACTCTTTAACTATTCTCCATATTCCTTGCCTTGTAAGTTTGTTACCATTTAAATTAACAAATAAATTTTCAACTCCACTATCAGCTATTTGGTCTCTTATCGATAGATAATCTTCAATAGCTCTACATGCACTTCGTCCAATTGGTATCAATCTTTCATAATGCTTATTATCTGTACACTTTACAAAGGATAAATCAAGGTTAATATCTACAACTTTTATTCCTATAAGTTCTGATACCTTCATACCTGTAGCATACATAAGTTCAAGAAGTGCATTATCTCTAATACCTTTAGGTCCATCCTTATCAATAGACCTAATTATTCTATCCACTTCTTCTACAGTCAGAATTTGTGGAAGCTTCTTAGTTGTTCTACTACTTTTATAGCTTATCTTTGGGATATCAGTAATCAATGATTTACTCTTTAAATATCCGTAAAAGCTTCTAAGACTTATTACTATTCTATTTATTGATCTTTCTGATTTTCCTTGGTTTAAGAGATGCTCTATATATGCCATAATTGCTTCATTATCTGAAGTATACAAACTCATATCCTTTTTCTCTAAGAACTTAGTGTATAAGTTGACATCTGTAACATAGGCATAAACTGTGTTTTCACTCTTATCATTCTGTAGTAAATAGTTCTTATATTTATTTATAATTTCTATCATTACATTCTCCTACACCATTACTATTATATATTCGACATATTGCGTTATTTTCCCTTCAAATCCTTTTCAATTGTTTCATAATCTCTATAAGTATATTTTTGTTACAACGAATTTAATAATACTTGGAGACACATAAGTTTCAACTACTATACCCATAATAAATAGACAAACTATTACTATTATAAAATTCCCAATCCCCCTTTCTATTGTTCCTTGCTTTAGTGTATTGTTATTAAAAAATCTTGTTTTAAATTTAATACTACATAACTTGATTGAAACCATGCTTAGCGCTATGAGACACGGAATATAGATTATATTTTGAGGTACAACCGAAGCAAGTGCAATTCCTATACCCCTTCCTTCATAAGTAGAAACTAAAAAAGTAAAAGTATACCCCAAACTAAATCCTTTAATTAAATCAAGTATTAATATTATTGGAGCTCCAAAAAAAGTAAAGCTTACTATTATAATAGGTGCAATTAGAAATAGATTTTTCTTAACAACATTTAAAAGTAATGCACCATAATTCACACTTCCATCCTGCTGAGCATTAATAAAAGAAGTATAATAGTTAGCTAAATCTTGCTTATCACTTTGGTTCATATATTTTACTGTATATGCCCCCATTACAATTCCTATGCAAAAGAACAATAAAACTAGTACATAATACAGCTTATTTTCTCTAAATGTATCATTTATTTTTTCAATAATCTCCTTCATCTCTTCCTCCTCCAATTGTTACTCTTCTATTAATATGATTATTTATTTTTGTTTATGCCTATCACTTAATTTCTAATATGTCATGTTGGTAATAATGCAAATATAATTGACAATTTTTAAATTAAATTCAATAATTACTAAACACTTTATAACCTGTAATAAAAAAAATAAGTGATATTAATTAATTAAGACTCTTTCACTAAGTTCTTCATTAAATTAATATCGCTTATATAATTAATTTATGACTAATATTTTTTTACAAACATTTTTTATAATATGTTAAATATACATTAAGGCTGCAATTGTTTTAGCATCAATGATATCTCCATTTTTAATCATTATCTTTATATCTTCAATCTTCATTGGGATAACATCGATAAATTCATCATCATCTCCACCTTTTACACCTTTGTAAAGACCTGTAGCTTTAAATATACGAATTTTTTCATCTGTAAATCCAGCCCCAGTGGCAATAGTACCTAAATATTTAATTTCTTCAGCTTTGAAACCAGTCTCTTCTTCTAGTTCTCTTGCTGCAGCCTTCAAAGGTTCCTCTCCTTTTTCAAGTTTTCCTGCTGGTATTTCAAGAGTTTCTTTATTTATTGCCATTCTAAATTGTTTTACAAGAAGTATGGTTTCTGCATCTTTAAAAGCAAGAAGTGCAGATGCTCCAGGATGTCTTACAATATCTCTATTGGCAAAATTTCCATCAGGAAGCTTAACTTTAACCTTCTCTACTCTTAAAAAATCCCCGTTAAAAACCTCTTTTTGTTCTATCACCTTTTCTGTTAAATCCATATATATATCACCTTCCTTATTTTATTTAATATCTATCTTTCATTATACCTTAAAATCTTTAAAAAATAGAATAAAGAAGTATAGATATATCTAGGACGCAAAACGGTTTTACTATAAAGATTATTTTTTATTTAATAAATACTGCAAATTTGCCCAAATAAATATTATAATCATTTAACAAATCAATAACAGAATCTCTTATATCATTTTCTTTCGACTTACTTTCATCTATCTTCATATCTTGATAAACAACCTTCAAACTCTCTTTGTTAGCTTGAAAATGCTTATTTAATAAATCAGCTGTTTTAACAGTTAAGTCCTCCCAACCTGAAACCTTAACAAAGTACTCTTCAAGTTTAAAAGCTTTAGGTACCTTTCCAGAAAAATCTTTATATATTTCAATAGCGTCACCATAATCTGTAGTCATATTATCTTTTTTCTCATTTTTAGCTACCTTATTTGATGAACCCTTGTCTTTCTTTTCTTCACTTTTCTCATTTTGCTTTTCTTCTGTAGTTTCCTGCATCCATTCAATATAATCCTTTATTTTATTTAAATGATTGTAAATAGCAATAGACGTATCTCTATGCGCTTGGCTAAGTTCAAAGTTTCTCTCATGCTTTACCAATTCACTAGATTGATCTTCTATAAAATCTATTGTTTTTTCCAATGTATTTACAAGTCCTTGCAATGAATCCTTTATTTCATCAGACATAGTTGGAAAATATTTTATAACATACTCAGTGATTTTTTTATCCATAATTTCTAAATCCCTCTTTCTATACTCAATGTTATTAAGATTAGTATTAATATTAGAATCACTATTTACTTCATTATCTTCTGCAACTGCCTTTGGCTCAGTATATGTTTTTACTACAACATTATCACTGTTCTTTTTAAAAAAACTCATATTATCGTACCCCCTTTATTAATCCTTTTTTATTTACAAATAAAATTCTCCCCTCTTATTTGTAAATAACGGTTTTTATTTTTTATTAATTTTAATGTCATGATTATTATGAATATATTATATACCATTTTCTTACATTTTTCAAATATAAAAGAGTGGCTGCTAATAGTTGATGTTTATACTTTTATGCTTCTCTATGCATTAAAAAAGGTGCTTTAGCACCTTTTTTTAATACAATAATTTTTTATTTAAAATTCTTCTATTTATGACTAAAGCCATCATACACATCAATTCCTGCTTGATTAAGCTTAACCTTTCCTTGTGAATTTGGTTCATAAATCAAATTATTACTTAATAAAAACTTGATTGCTCTTGCAATATTTGATCTATTCACTTTACATCTATTAGTAATACAAAACTTATAAATGTCTTCTGTTGATACCCACTTTCCTTTAAAATGATTTAGAGCTTTTAAAACATTTCTTTCAGTTATATTCAAATCCATAAGCAATCCCTCCCATAATAATTTTATAAACCTATAAATCAATATATGCGCTTTCTAAACATTTAAAAAACATATTATTTTCCTCCATGTTAAATACAACAAATTTGTTGTGAACTTTTCGCATAACTGCTAAAATAAGGTATATGAATAAAAGCTTGTAACCTTGCTTTATTGCAAATATATTTTTTGGGGGAGGTAATTTATATGAGTTTTAAAGAAACTAATATCAATGATTTAAACTTTAATCCATTTACTAAATTAAGCAAAGAATGGGCTCTTGTTACTGCTGGGAATAAAGATAAAATAAACACTATGACAGTAAGTTGGGGCGGTCTTGGAGTATTTTGGGGTAAAAATACTGCAACAATATATATAAGACCACAAAGATATACTAAAGAATTTATAGATGCAAATGATACTTTCACTATATCTTTCTTTGATGAATCTCATAGAGATGCATTAAACATTTGTGGATCTGTTTCTGGAAGAGAAAAAGACAAAATAAAAGAAGCAAAACTTACTCCAAGCTATATAGATGATACCGCTACTTTTGAAGAAGCACACATGGTATTAGTATGCAAGAAATTATATCATGCAACAATGCCACCTGAACATTTTGACGCTAAAGAATACGATGCTAAATGGTATCCAAATAAAGATTACCATGTAATGTACATAGCAGAAATAGAAAAAGTACTTGTTAAATAGTAAGTAAAAAAATGAAGTGCAATATGCACTTCATTTTTAATATTCACATAAATTCCGAGGAATTTCACCCATAATTCTTCACTTGCTTTTCTTTTTCAAAAATCAACTCATAATATGATGTTCCTGTTACTGGTGTTAATACTTGTAAAAGTCTCCACCCTTCCATTGCATGTTCACGAACAATATCATGATAATCATTTTTAGTTCTTGTCCCCAAAAAAACTCATAAGATCTAATTTGACAAATTTATATTCATACATGTATTTTTCCTCCTACAATACCCTCACTCACTTGAATTGCCTCATATCATATAATTATATAATATAATAGGTAAAAAATCCATAAAATTCAACAAATCAAATCACAAAAGTATACATGTGTATTAATTAATTTCTATTATTCTCTCTAATTTTCCCCAAAACCACATCAATAACCATAACTATCAACATTACTGGTACAGTATATCCAATTAATGTATCTACATTCATAAAGAATCTATATATAATAAAACCTATTCCCCATATTAAAATGTTAAACCAGTCTATTTGTTTATTAAAACTTTCCTTTTTCAAAATAAAGTAATCAACTATTTGTATGGCTGCCATTGGTGCAAATACAGAACTTATAAGATAAAGAAAATCCTCAAAAGTATCCATAGGAACAAAAATTGCTATTAAAATACCGATAACTGTTACCACTATACCAGCTGGTTTTTCTTTTATTTTTGAACACACACTTATTGAACTAACACCTGCTGAATATGAATCTAAGAAAGTGGTAGTAACTGTTGATACAATAATAATAAATACTCCTAAAATACCTATTCCTGCTTGAAACATAATAATTGAAATATCTGATTCTCCAGTAAATATTGCTGCTCCCATACCAATAATATTCATCCAAGAACTTGCTATGAAATATGTTGCTGCACTAGCAAATGAAGATTCTTTAGGTTTCTCGGCTACTCTTGTGTAATCGGCTATTAATGGTATCCAAGATACTGGCATAGCTACACAAAGTTCTACAGCTGCTCCAAAACTCATCTCTCCTTCTACAATAGTTGCTGCTCCTCCACCAAATACTACAAAACTAAGGACAATTGTTAGAATAAAAAGTGCTCCCACAGCAAAATAATTTACTTTATCAATATTCTTTATACCTATAACTATCCATAATATTATAAGAAATCCAATAACCAGTGACCAAATCCAATCATTATTAATTCCCCAAAGCTTTTCTGACATTGTACTTGTAGCCTTGGCACCACTAATAATCATAACAGCTGTCCATCCTACAAGTTGTAAAACATTTAACACTGAAAAAAATAAAGCTCCTTTTTTACCAAAAGACATTTTAACAGTTTCCATAGAACTCTTTTCAGTTCTACCTCCAATCACCCCTAAAAGGTATAAAAGAAAACATCCTATTAAATGTCCAAGTAAAATTGCAATTATTCCTTTCTTTAATCCTAACGGTGCAATATATGTACCAGATAGAATTTCAGTTATGGATATTCCTGCTCCAAACCAAATTAATCCATTACTAAAGACTGATGTTTTTTTCTTCATGTTTTTCCCCCATTTTAAGAAAATAATATTTTTCACATGTTGCTATGAAGTACTTTAAAAAAATACATACCTCTAAACCCTGTAACTTTTGCGAGGCTTCCCGATTTTTTTGATTTTATATTTTCCGAGACGTTAAAAAATGCTTTAATCGCAATGATTAAAGCATTTATCTCCACAAAAAAATGTTTTGCTCCCTACGACAGTATTAACCGACAGGTCCAAAGGGTCAGGTTTTAACCTTCTCAACTATATTAGTCCCCCTGCATTCATATGAAACTATTATAAGTGTAACAATTTTATCACTTTTTGTCAAATTTTAGACCTTGTATAATCATTAATCAGTTAACTTTTTATTGTAGTTCTTCATACTTTCTAATAACTTTATTAACTATACCATATTCAACTGCTTCTTCTGAACTCATCCAGTAATTACGTTGAATATTTTGTAATACTTCTTCAAGAGTTTTTCCTGTAGCTTCAGCTATAAGTTTAGCTATTCTCACTTTAACCTTATTGATTTCTTCAGCTTCAATAGCAATATCTGTTGTTTGTCCTCTAAATCCACCTGCTGGTTGATGAATCATATATCTTGTATTTGGTAAAGAATATCTATTTTCTTTATCTGCTGCAAGATAAATAGTAATACCTGCACTAGCTACCCATCCAGTACCAATCATTATTACCTTTGGTTTTACAAACTGAATCATATCATGAATAGTATCTCCAGCTTCTACATGTCCGCCTTGGCTATTTATAAATATTTTTATAGGTTCATCACTAATCTCTTGTAACACTAATAATTGTGTGCAAACTTTAGCAGCTAGTTCTTGATTAATTTCACCTGAAATTACTATAGTTCTAGATTTTATTAATTTTTCTTGTAGCATACTACTTGCTGATTTTTCTTCTTTTTTCTTTTCTTCTGCATCATTATTATAACTATACATAAATTAAATTCCTCCTATTTTCTTTATACTCTTTATTTTAGTATAACTTCAAGATAATGTCTATTTTATTTGTTCACTATTTATTATTACCACTTCTGTATTTTTAGTCTTAAACATATCCATTTTAGCAAAAGGTACACCGTTTAAATAACACTGAAGAATCATTATTACTGCACTGTGAGTAACAATTAGTATATCTCCATCAATTTCTTTATTATCATCAATAATCTCTTTCAAAGCCTCAAGAGTTCTTTCTAAAAGTTCATTATAGGATTCTCCCTTTGATACCTTACTATCTTCTAAATCCTCTAACCAATCATAATAATCATTAGCATATTTTGCTTTAACTTCTTCCCAGGATAAACTTTCCCATCTACCAAGATCAATTTCTTCTAAACCCTCAATTTCTTCTACAGGCACTTCAAATTTTGTTCCTATTATCTCGGCTGTTTTTTTAGCTCTTTTAAGAATACTAGTATATATTTTTTTTATACTATAATCACCTTCTTTTAACTTTTGTGCTAATGTATCAGCTTGTTTTATTCCTACATAATTCAATTCTATATCACACTTACCTTGAATCAAATTAGCTACATTCCAATCTGTTTGCCCATGTCGTGTTAATAATAATCTCATTAATATTCCCCCTAAATACTCCTACCTGCTTTTTTTATTCTATTTCAATTATTATTTGTATTTTCAATTTCAAAATAGCCTGTCCAATTATTAATTAAATCATCCAGACTTACCTTATCTTTTTTTACCTGAAGATATTTTTTTTGTAATTCTTTCGATATCTTGAGTGCATTAATTCTATTATTGACTTTTAGTTGTGGTACATATCTTTTTAATAATCCTATTGTCATTATTCTATTTTCATCTTTAATTCCCGCCTCTACAGGAATACCTCTTCCATTTATAAGATTAATCCATATACTTTTGCTTTTGTGTGGTCCAACAGTTACATATGCATATACTATAAAATTTTTAGGTACAAAAATACCATGAACACATAACCACTTTTTTGATTCATAAACTTCATCGTAAAATGCTTCTATTCTTCTAAAATCTTCATTTTCTAATCTTTTCATGAGATCAGTATAAGTACAGAATCTCTTCATTACATACATTGAGTCTCTAATCCTTTTAGTAATAAAATAATTATAGATAAAAATCGTGAAAATAGTAAAAATTATTATGTTTATATACTCTCCTCTGCTACTTCTATCTGTAAGTATGTTGATAATACTTGCACAACAAAATACCATATAGATAATATAAAATATTATAATACCTAATCTAATTATCTTTTTCCTCAAATTATTCTCTATATCTTTTGCTTTATAGCTCATAATAAACTACCTTTACTTCTCTATAGTTTTTTAATATTCCGTATCCTTTTTATGTATTGAACAAAAAATGATGGAACATATAGAGAAACCTTGATTTTTGCAAAGCTTATGCAAGATTTCCTAGCCATTCCACCACTTTCTTTAACTATAATTAACGAATTTTATTTTCAAAAACTAAGTTTAATGACTTTAACCTATTCTCTAATTCTTGAATAACTTTTACTTCCTCTTCCTCAGAAGCTTCAAATGTTACTGAAAATCTTAGATATGAACCTACATTGTCCCATGGAACTGTAGAAATCAAAGCATTTTTAATTAAATATTCTGCTGCATCTTCTGCATTTTCAAATGTAACTCCTTCTGCTCCAATTGGTGCTTTTACATAACAATAAAATGTTCCTTTAGGTTTTTTAGCATCAAATCCAACTTCTCTTAATGCTTTAACTAAAAGATCAAATCTTCTAGAATATTTTTTTATTGTTTTCTCTGTTATTTCAGGATGATTTAAAGCATAGATACCTGCCTTTTGAATTGCTCTAAATTGTCCTGAATCTGAATTATCTTTAACAACTCCATATGCTTTTACAACTTTTTCATTACCTGCAATAAATGCTATTCTCCATCCTGTCATGTTAAATGCCTTAGAAAGAGAATGTATTTCAACACCTACATCTATAGCACCATCAACACTTAAGAAACTTAATGGTTTATATCCATCATAAGTTAATGAAGCATAAGCTGCATCATGTACTACAAGAATATTATTTTTCTTAGCAAAAGCAACAACTTCTTCAAAGAATTCCTTTGTAGCTACTTGCCCTGTTGGATTGTTAGGATAATTTATATAAAGCATTTTTGCCTTTTTTAATATTTCTGTAGGAATATCAGAAAAATCAGGAAGATATCCCTTTTCTTCTTTTAATTCTAAGTTATATACCTTACCACCAAGATACTCAGTATGAGTACCTAATACGCCATAACCTGGTACTGTCATTAATACATAATCACCAGGATTAATAAGACATGAAGGTAACATTGCTAATATTGGCTTTGAACCTATACCATGAATAATGTTTTTTAATGGATCTAGCCCCTTTACTCCATAAACATCTTCTAAATATTTACATGCTGCTTGTTGAAATTCTTCAATTCCATTATCTGCATACCATCTATTTTCAGGCTTTCCTGCTTCTTCACTTAATGTCTTAACAACATTTGCATCCGCTGCCCAGTCTGGTTCTCCTACACCCATGTCAATAAGTTCTACTTCTGGATGCATCTTTTTTGCCGCTCTTTTAGCTCTTTTAATCTTTTCAAATTTGTAAATCTTAGTGTCCTTCCCGAAGTTTATTCCACCTAAACGTTCAGCAATTAAATTATCAATATAACTCATACTTTTAATATAGTAAATACTATATTTGCCCCCTTTCTCTCTCATGTATAAAAATATATATTTTCCATATATATCTTACATCATTTTAATACTTTTCCACATTTTATGTCAAATAAACTTCAAAGATATTCTGTATCTTCAATTATAAATTTCCCATCATCTTCTATAAAAGTTAAAAGTTTCACAGCATAATCCTTTGAAGTTTCAAGGGGAACCTTTCCGCATAATTCAATTTTATTTCCTAATTCCTCAATACTATTTATTTGACCTTCCATATTCTCAATATATCTAATAACTTTTCCACATACTTTACTTGGAATAAATATTTTAAACATAATTACTGGTTTTAAAATATTAAGTGATAGATTTTGTAATGTTTTTTTTATAACTACTGGTGCTAAGCTTCTAAAATCTGCTGGTGTACTAGTCACACTATCATAATAGGCATAAATAAATGTAACCTTAATATCTGTAACTTCCAATCCGTTAATTCCTTCTTTTAATCCTTTCATTACCCCATCATATACTGCTGTTTGAAAAGAATTATGTAAATATCCATATGAAATTTTACTTTCATATTGTATTCCCCTTCCTCTTGCCAATGGTTCAAGCAATAAACCTATGGAAGCTCTATATATATTATCTTTTTCATTCATTTTTATATATGCTTTAGTACTATTTAAAATCGTTTCTTTATATATAGTCTTTGTATTTGTAAATTCAGTATCTATTCCATAACTTTCAAACAACTTACCTCCAATAAACTCCTTTTCTATTTCTCCAAATAATTCTAGACTGATTTCAGAAGTATTCGCATTAATTTCAAACTTCAAATCAGGATCTTCTATGCTTAGATCTTTAAGAGCATATATTAACTTCATTCTATCTGCTTGATTTACTGGCTTTACATTGCTTTTAATTATTGCTTTGGACTTTGGAATATCTTTAATTCTTTTATTTTTCTCTCCAAGTATTTGTCCTACCTTTAATTCTTTAACATTAGTTAATATTCCTATATCATTTTGTGAAATTGATTCAACCCTTACTATTTTTCCATCACTTAAACCTTCTAAATTTCTGATTAAAATCTTTTTTCCATCTACAAATATCGTATCTCTGATTTTTATACTGCCACCATAAACTTTGAAATATATTTTTTTATCTTTATTTTCATCTATATTTATTTTATAAATAACGGCAGAAAAATTTTTTTCTTCTTTAAAATCTTCGCCAGAAAATATTTTTGATATACCATCCATTAAATTTGTTACCCCAACTTTTTTTAATGCCGATCCAACATATACTGGAATAACACTGCAATTCTTAGTTTGATTAATAATGGCTTTTCTTAAA
>JAQXTC010000162.1 GCA_029219285.1 Clostridiaceae bacterium | reverse complement strand
TTAAATGAATAAAAGTTTTACTTTATTTTAATTCTGGTATAGTTTTGTCTTTCGTTTGAATGATGTAAATACGCCCCATTATTCATTTGAACTTTTAAAGAAGCAAGATTACTTTTATGACAGGATAGATATATTTCATCCTCTTCTATTATTTCTTTAGCCTCTTCAATTAGTAGCGCAAGCCCCTTGCTAGCATATCCTTTTCCTCTATGTTTGCTATCTATTCCATAACCAATATGTCCAGCACCATTTCTTAAGAAGTTGTTTAAGCAATGTCTTAATTTAAACAAGCCAACTATTTCCTCATCATCCCAAAGAAAATAATAGGTTTCTGGAACATATCCAAGAGGAAGATTTTTCCCCTCTGAATAGCTAATTATTCTTGGCAACATCTTTTTTGAAAAAGCCTCTTTGTTTACACCATGAAATTCATTAATAAACCCATTTTCATTTTTAGGTTGAGAACTAATAAATTGAAATTCCTTTTCCGTATCTTCCATATTAGCTTTTTTTATGTAAATCATAATTTTCTCCTTATTAAATATAAAGCAAAACATTTTGGTTAATTATACCATAAATCGTTGAATTTTAAAATATTTAATAGATGTCCATAATATTGTATACTAATCTTATAGTCTTAATTTGACTACATTTGAATAAAATGGAGGAATCGTAATGAATACTTTTGACTGTTTATTTAACAGAAAATCAGTAAAATCCTATAATGGTGAAAAAATTTCCGATGAATTATTAGATAAAATTATTCTGGCTGCCAATGCCTCACCAGTTGGAATGGGTAGATATGATAATATGCATCTTACAGTAATTCAAAACAAAGATATGATAAATTTAATAGATGCAGAAGCTGCAAAGTTTTTCGGTAATCCATCTAGCCATCCTTTATACGGAGCACCAACTTTGGTTTTAGTATCTACCAAAATTGAAAAAGCAAATGTAAGTTACTCTAACGCTGCAATTATGGTACATAACATGGCAATTGCTGCTACTGACTTAAATGTTGGCAGCTGTTATATTTGGGGAGCAGTGGCTGCACTAAATGAAAATCCTAAGCTTATAGAAAAACTTAATCTTCCTGAAGGATTTACTCCTTGCTGTGGAATTATTTTAGGGAAATTTGATGGTAAATATGAAGAAAGAAATATTCAATCAACTAGAGTAACTTCAAATTACATTCTCTAAAAAAGAAAGGTCTTATACTTAAAACAAATTAAGTATAAGACCATTTATTTTATTACTTAAGCATATTGTCCATAGTGTTATTTACTACATTCATAATTGCT
Organism: Clostridiaceae bacterium; assembly: GCA_029219285.1. Lineage (GTDB taxonomy): Bacteria > Bacillota > Clostridia > Clostridiales > Clostridiaceae > Clostridium. The sequence continues at coordinate 16,165 of JAQXTC010000162.1, read as the reverse complement.
TTAGCCACACCTAAATTATCATTTGATTCAGTAATATATTTAGCAATTTCTCTTATTTCAATAATGGCATTTTTCATTGCCACACTTTCTTCAAATACTTCAAACATTGAATAATCATTAAAGCTATCACCAAGTACCATTACTTCGTTATTTTTAAGCCCCATCTTTTTAGCAATTCTCTCTAAGATGATTCCTTTTTGTGCATCTATATGAGTTATTTCAATATTATCATTAAAAGAAGAGGAAACAGCTAAGTTACCTAAAACCTCAACTTCATTTCTTATTTTCTTTATAAGTTCAATATTTTCATGAAAAGCTACGAATTTTCTTACTTCTATTCCTTCTTTGAAAAACTCATCAAGCTCATCTATGTATTTTAAATTATTGAAAAAGCCTTCTTCCTTAGCTATTTTTTCTGCTTCTTCATAGCTCATACCTTTATTAAAAGTCATAGTTCTGTATGTAACTTCTCTTAGTGCCTCTTCTTTTGTGGATTTAGTATATACGCCTTTATTAGTAAAAATGCGTGCTGACAATCCATTTTCAATAAGTATATCGATAATTTTTCTAGCTTCTTCTTCATTTATATTTATGGATTCTAATATATTGCCATCTTCATCTCTATACTCAGCTCCACTAGAAATGATACACTGACATCTGATGTTATGTTTATCTAAAACATTTTTAACATTACCATATTCGCGACCAGTTGAAATTGCAAAGATTATTCCTTTTTCTTCAGCTTTTCTAATAGCTTCTACTGTTTCTTTGTCTATATCGTGATTATTATTTAATAAAGTTCCATCCATATCTGATGCTATAAGTTTTATCATGTGAATAACTCCTTTTTAAATACATATCTTCTAAGTCCACCATATTTTAATTTATCACAGACTATTTCATATCCAAGATCTAAGAATGTATTTACACTGTATTTATTATCAGGTGCTGCTGTAGCTGCCACAATTTTATCACCATTATTTCTTGAAACTTCTTCTAATTGTGTACACATTAATTTTTGCAGTTTGTTTCCGCGATAATCTTTATCTACAATAGTAGCTTCAATCTGACCTACAGATAAAATATCTTCACCCTTAAGACCTAAATCATAAGCATAATTTTCGTCATTATAGCCATAGCTTATATAGCCACCCATGGCTATTAATTCATCTGTATCTTCAATAACACAACCTATTATCTTTCCTGATCTTAAAATCATTTCTTCAAATTCTTCTTTAGGTGAACAACTAAAGAAATCTTTATTATCTAAACCATCATATACCTTCTTTTGAAGCTCCATTATCTTCTCTATGTAATCTATATTTAAGAATTTCATTGTAGCTTCTACTTTAGTATCGTCTTTTTTCTTAAGAATTATTTTTCTTTCCATTATGTTTCTCCTATAGTTTATTCATGTTCCGGCACAACTGCAAATATTACTAAATCCTTATCACTATCATTTATGAAACTATGAGAATGACCTTTAGGGCAATAATGACATTGACCAGCCTTTACTATCTCATATTCGCCATCATATAATACCTTGCCTTCCCCTTCTAATACATATACTATTTCACTATTTGTTTCATGAGTATGTAAACCGATTGAAGCTCCAGGAATTAGAACTCCCTGCATTATTCTATTATTTTTATCTACATGCATCTTTGCTCTTACTTCTTTTTCGCCACCCTTAAAATTTTTCATAACCTGCATTTCCATTTTATCAAAATCTAATATCATTTTAATATCACCCTCTCAAAATATAATAAATTATTTTTATTATATCACATAGAATTTCAATTATTACAAAGCACTCTATAATTATTAAATGTCAAAAAAGCAGACTATTTTAAGCCTGCATTTTTAATATCATCAGTTACATTTTTAAATTTTGCAAAATTCTTTTTAAAGTGCTCAGCAAGAATTTCTGCTTGAGTATCATAGGCCTTTTTATCCTTCCAAAGGTTCCTTGGATTTAAAAGTTTTGCTGGAACGCTCGGACATTCTGCAGGAATTGCTATATTAAAAATAGGATGTTCATAAAATTCTACATCGACAAACTTATTATAAATAACTGCATTGACCATTTCTCTTGTATAATCAAGTCTTATTCTTTCACCAACACCATAGACGCCACCTATCCAGCCTGTGTTTATTAAATAAACTTCAGTATTAAATTTATTTATTTTATCTCCTAATAACTTTGCATAAACTGCTGGGTTTAGAAGCATAAATGGCCCACCAAAACATTCGGAAAATGTTGATTTTGGTTCTGTTATTCCTCTTTCTGTTCCTGCAACTTTACTAGTATAGCCTGACATGAAATGATACATGGCTGCTTCTTTTGATAATCTACTAATTGGTGGCATAACCCCTGTGGCATCTGCTGTTAGGAATATTATTTTACTTGGAATATTGCCAATTCCTGATACATCAACATTATCTACATACTCTACTGGATAGGCAGCTCTTGTATTTTCAGTATACTTTTTATCATCATAATCTGGTTGTCTTTTCTCATTTAACACTACATTTTCAAGAATACTGCCAAACTTTATAGCATCATATATTTCTCTTTCTTTTTTTCTATCTAAGGAAATTACCTTTGCATAGCATCCACCTTCAAAATTGAATACGCCATCATCACACCATCCATGTTCGTCGTCACCAATAAGCTTTCTACTAGGGTCAGTGGATAGTGTTGTCTTTCCTGTACCTGATAATCCAAAGAAGATAACTGTATTACCATTTTCACCTTTATTAGCAGAACAATGCATTGGAAGTACACCTTTTTCTGGCAAGATGTAATTCATAACTGAAAACATTGCTTTCTTAATTTCTCCACAATATTGAGTACCACCAATTAATATTATCTTCTTTGTGAAATTTATTAAAATAAAAGCTTCTGAATTTATATTATCTTCCTTTCCCTTAGCTTTAAATCCTGGTGCTGATATTATATTAAATTCAGGTACAATTGAGGATAGTTCTGTAGCTGTAGGTCTTCTGAATAATTGATTTGAGAACAAAGCTTGATAAGCGCATTCACATACAACTCTTATAGGGATTCTATATTTTTTCGATGCCCCTGCATAGCCGTCAAAAACAAATATATCCTTATTTTTTAAATATGCAGTTACTTGTTTATATAAATTATCGAATACTTTTTCATCGGTAGGTAAGTTTACATCATTCCAATTAACTGTATTTTCAGTAATCTCATCCTTTACTATAAATCTATCCTTAGGGGATCTTCCAGTATACTTTCCTGTATTAACAACTAAAGCTCCATTTTCTGCAAGGATACCTTCACCTCTTTTTATTGCAAACTCAATAAGCTCTGTTGGATTTAAATTTCTATATATGTTTGTACATTCCACTATGTTTAAGTAATCTAAATTTGCATTCATAATTTTACAGTCCCTTCTTTATTGATATTTTAATATAAAGTCCAAATAATTGTTAAATTAATGCATTTTCCTTTAATATGATATTTTATTATCATTTCAATTAAAATTTCATATAAATTAATATATGCATTTAACTTGCAAAAATAGCACACTTTTTTCTTAAAAAGCCTTTAATTGTATAGTGGATATTTAATTTTTGAATAATTCAACATATAAAAAATGCAGGTTAATTAATAACCTGCATCTTGCCTTGTATATCCAACATTATGCTACAACTATGAATTCTGGTAATTTTTCTAAAGCTTGAATAGTATCACCAGCTCCTACAAGGCTAACAAAACCCATAGCTAAAGTAATAGTTAAAACTACTTTTAAAACTCTTTTTCTCATCTTTATCCCCTCCACTCTTCTACGATATCATCTTACATTTTGGGTATAAATTTGTAAAATACAGAATTATTATGTATAATAAATATACTACTTGTAAGATATAATTTAGAATTAGTTATCATAATTATTCTTAATTCTTCTCTTATTTCAGCCTATATTACAATCTTTTGTTCATAACATTCACATCGAGGTGGTTAAATGTCCTATTCATTAGGAAAGAAAATAAAATTAAAAAGAACTGAGTTAAAATTATCTCAAGAAAAACTTTCATGCAATATCCTAAGTAGAAGCGTATTAAGTAAAATAGAAAATGATAAAGTTACACCTTCAATTTATCAATTACAATACATAGCTAATACTTTAGGTGTAAGTATGGAGTATTTTTTAAAGGATGAATTAAATTTCTCCAATAACGTTTCTGCAAATTATATTGAAAACAATATTGAGTCACTTTTCCAAAATAAGCGTTATATCACAATCATTTCTTTATATGAAAAAAATCTAATCGATACATGTAATAATATAAATTCTCTATACTATATTGGATTTTCATATTACTTTTCAGATTATTATAATGAAAGCTCGGAAATCTTAAAAAAATATATAAAACATGTCACTCTTCTAGATGCTGATGAAAAAATTAAATACATAGAAAATGTTTCAAAATCCTATAATTGCCTTTCTAAAATATGTATTAATTCAAAAGATTATAACAAAGCTATATCCTATATGTATAAAGCTAAAAATCTTCTTGATAAATTTAATATGTGTAATAATTACCTCTTGCAAATATTTGTATGTAATATAGGGTTTTTGCATAACTTAGTCAATGATTATCATAAATGTATTAACCTATTAGAATCCTTTTTAAATAGCAAACCTCAGCTAATTGATCTAAATATAATTGCTAATATTCATCTTTGTCTAAGTACTGCCTATTACAATTTGGATAACTATGACCAATCAATTTTACATATAAAAAGAGCTATTTACTTTTTCGATTATATAGGTAAAGATATGGATTCAAAAGAATGTTACATAAATTATATCAATGCTTTAAGATTTTCAAAAAGATATGATGAAGCACAAAAAGTAATGACGAGCTTTAAAGATAAATATTTTTGTAAACTTAATACTGATTCCAAGACTACTTTTACTATATTAAATGCAACCTTATTTTTTAATATGAAAAAGTATGATGAATGTATTAATCTATTATCAATGCTTAATATAAACAAGTTAAATTCACTTAATAGAAATTGTTATTATTTCCTAAAGGGACACATTGAATTTTCAAAAAACAACTTTGCTAAGGCATCTATATATTTAAAAAAATGTCGGAGTTTTTTCTTAAATTCTTCATACATATATGATTCTAATACCTTATTTGAAGATTTATATATCATTACTAATAAAGAAAAATTCAAGACTTTTATAAAAGATAGTAATTCTTATAATAAAGAACCAAGAAAAAATATAATGGTACTTTAATTTATTGATATTTTTTAATATACCAAGTCGATTTTTGTGGTATTATTGTAATAGTAAACTAATTGAAAAAGAATTAATAGGAGAAAATTTATGAATAACAAAAAAAATGCTTTTGCACTTATACCAGCACTAGTATTCTTAGTATTGTATTTAGGCCTTGGAGTTATCTTTGAATATGTACTAGGTATTGAAAGGGGATTTTATAATATTCCTATTGTAGTTATATTTATGATTGCAGTGCTAGTTGGGTGCTTACAAAACAGATCATCATCCTTTGATGAAAAACTTAGTATAATGGCAAAAGGTGTTGGCGATAAAAATATATTAACTATGATTCTTATATTTTTATGTGCAGGCGCTTTTGTAGGCGTAACAGGAAGAGATAGTGCTCAAGCTGTTGCCTATATGCTTTTATCGGTAACACCCGCATGGCTTTCAGTAGCTATTCTTTTTATAGTATCTTGCTTTGTATCTCTTGCCATGGGAACTTCTTGTGGAACAATTACTTTAATAGTTCCAATTGCAGTGGCTGTATCTACTGCTTCTGGATATAGTCTTCCATTCTGTATTGGTGCAGTTATGAGTGGTGCAATGTTTGGAGACAATCTTTCATTTATTTCTGATACTACTATTGCAGCTTGTAATACTCAAGGTTGTAAAATGAAAGATAAGTTTAAAGCAAACTTTAAAATAGCATTACCAGCAGCCATCATTACTTTAGCAATAATTATAGTAATGTCATTAAAAGGTGATGTTGGACAGGTTGCCATAGAAGGCTATAAGATTTACATGCTTATTCCGTATATATTAGTTTTAATTGGCGGGCTAGTAGGTATTAATGTATTTTTGGTTTTACTAATTGGTATAGTTTCTGGAATATTTATTACACTTGTAGCTGGTAATTTATCATTCTACGAATTACTTACTAATATGGGCAGCGGTGTTTCAGGTATGTATGAAACTATAATGGTGACAATATTAGTTGCTGCATTATGTAGCTTAATTCGTGAAAATGGTGGTTTTGAAGCTTTATTATGCTTTATTCGAAAAGTATTTAAAGGAAATAAAGGCGGTCAAATTGGCATGGGACTTTTAGTTGGATTTATGGATATAGCTACTGCCAATAATACAGTTGCTATTGTTATGGCGGGTCCTGTTGCTAAGGAAATGAGTAAAGATTATGGTATTTCAAAGCAAAGAGCTGCATCTATACTTGATACTTTTTCTTGTATATTCCAAGGTATTTTACCTTATGGTGCACAAATGCTTTTAGCTCTTGCAGCTGCCTCTGAATGTGGTTTTGCTATTTCAGCCTTTGATATAATACCTAATTTATTCTATCCTTTCTTATTAGCCGTAACATCAATAATTTACATACTTATTTCGAAGAAGGATACTCATAAAAATCCATTTATAACTTTATAAAAATAAGCATAGGATATGTCTTTATCCTATGCTTATTTTTTCTTTAGCTTATTTTCCAACCTTCAGTCTTTTCTCTAATACTTATAAACTTTTTATAAATTCCTTGTTTCTTAATAAGCTCGCTATGTTTACCACTCTCAATTATTTTACCATCTGCTACTACTAAAATTTGATCAGCATTTTCTATTGTTGCTAGACGGTGAGCTATTGTTATAATAGTTTTTCCTGAAACAAGTTCACTAATTGCTTGTTGAATTAAATGTTCATTTTCTGGATCGATACTTGCAGTTGCTTCATCTAATATAATAATCGGTGCATCCTTAAGCATAGCTCTAGCTATAGATATTCTTTGCTTTTGTCCTCCTGATAATGAATCTCCACCTTCTCCTACCATGGTATCATATCCCTCTGGTAGATCCATTATAAAATCATGACAGCATGCTTTCTTAGCTGCTTCTATTATTTCTGCATCAGTTGCTTTTGGCTTTCCGAATTTAATGTTATTTTTAATTGTATCATGGAATAAGTAAACATTTTGGAATACCATACTAAAATTACTTAACAAACTATCATAAGTAAATTCATTTATATCTCTACCACCAATTTTAATAGTACCTTTATTAGCATCATAAAATCTTGTAACTAAGCTACAAATTGTAGATTTACCACTACCTGATGGTCCTACTATTGCTGTTGATGTATTTTGTGGCATCTTAAAGGATACATTATGAAGAACTTCTTTATCTTCATAACCAAATGAAACATTTTCAAATTCTATATCATAATTTGAAATATTTATATCCCTTCCTGCCTTATCGACATAATGTGTATTTTTAATGTTTTCTAACTTATCCATAGAGTTTTTAACTATACCTAACATATGTATAGAGTCATTTACTCCTTCTATACAGTTAAATATCATAAATGCAAACATGGCAATCATCAAAAAGAAAGGTAGCTCTATCGACTTATTTATTGTTAGCATTCCTCCTACTATTATTAATCCAACAGAAGCAATTTTTAAAGATAATAAGTGTAAGCAATTAAATGGCGAAAATCCTTTAACAATATCGAAATTAATTTTCTTGTGCTCTTTACAGGTATTTATCCACTCATTAATAGAAACACCTTGTTGACCAAAGGACTTTACTATAGCAAGTCCACGAATATATTCAAAAGCAGCATCGGTAAGCTCTTTAGAAGTTTTATGTTTAATTTCTGCATTACTATCACTATGCTTTAGTATTAATTTTAAAAATAAGGCCGAACATAATGCTCCTATTACTGCAATTAAAGCTGCTTGGGGACTTACGAAAAGTAACATAAGAACTATTGCGGCAAAATTGATATAACCATTTAATATAGTATCAACTAACTTCATTCCTTGTAATTCAAGAATAGATAAATCACTGGTTATAGCTGTAGTTATGTCACCAACACTACTTTTGGAGAAATAACCAAGTGAAACTCTCTTTAAAATATCACCAATTTCAATTCTTTCTGAAGCTGCCACTTCATAGCCAATACTTTCTTGCAGTTTAGCTTTCCAGTATGAAAAAAGAAATCTAAAAAATATGGATAGAATTATGCCAATAAGGCTTAAACCAATTTGGTTCCAAGTTAGTTCAGCTTTACCATTAAGGTCATCTACAACAAGACCTAAAGCCCAAGCTGCAATAACTGTTGGTAGAGCTGTAAACCAAGTGCTAAAAAATGAACATAGTATACCAAGATACAGTCTTTTTTTATACTCACCAGCCCAATCTATTATCCTACCTAATATACTAAACATCTAAAACCACTCCTTTCTTATTTTCAGAAACTGACCAATTTCTTGCACCTATATGTGCTTGCCACATTCTCTTATATAGTGGAGAGTTTTCAAGAAGCTCTTCTTGTGTGCCCTTATCAGCTATTTGTCCTTTCTCTAATACAATAATTTGATCTGCACTTTGTATTGTTGATAATCTATGGGCAATAACTAGTAATGTTTTACCCTTAGTTAATTCAGCTATAGATTTTTGAATTTTATCTTCATTTTGAGGATCAGTAAAGGCTGTTGCTTCATCTAAAATTACTATAGGGGCATTTTTCAATATACAACGCGCTATGGCTATTCTTTGTTTTTCGCCTCCAGATAAACTCTTACCGGCATCCCCTGCTGTTGTATCATATCCATCTTGAAGCTTCATTATAAATTCTTCACAGCAGGCCTGTTTTGCTGCCCTATATACCTCTTCATCGGTAGCATTGGGATTTCCAAGTCTGATATTTTCTTTAATTGAACAGTTAAATAGGAAGTTATCTTGTGTTACAAAACTAATTGTATCTGATAATTGTTTTAAAGGAATGTCCTTTATATCCACATTACCTATTTTTATTTTTCCTTCTGTAACATCCCAAAAACGTGCTATGAGTTTAGCTATTGTTGATTTACCACCACCAGATGGCCCAACTAATGCTGTAAAACTCTTTTCTAGAAGTTTTAGAGACATATTATGAATTACTTCTTCATCTTTCTTACCTGTATATGAGAAAGAAATATTTTCTAAATTTATATCAAAGTTATTTAAATTAACCTTCTTCTTTGAATCCTTTAATGTTTGTATATTAAGCAATTCTTCTGTACCCTTAACATCATATTGCATTGACTTTATTTCATTAATAAATGCTGTTGTTTTAGCCAATGGCTTTATTAAACTTAATGCTAAAATAAGACACATACAAAGGTTAACTGGAGTTAATTCTCCTAATTTATAAAGGATTAATCCTATGGGTAAAACCCCAAGGAATGTTGTTGGCAAAATTGCAAAAGTTAGATTTAATGATTTCCATGTACTCTTAAACCAATCTAAAGTAAATTCTTTAAAAGAGCTAATGGCATTACTAAATTTTTCATAGGAACTACTTGATTGATTGAACATTTTAATTACTTCAATACCTTCTACATATTCGACAATTACGCTATTTACATAATCATTGGCTTTCATGTAGGCATTATACTTTTTATTAAATGTTCTCATAGAAAAGATCATTGGAATTGCTGCTATGGGAATAGTAACTAATGATGCTAAGCCTATGCGATAATCTATTGAAAATAAATATCCAAAGATAAGCACTACTAATAATATACTTCCACCAAGTTCAGGAATCATATGAGCTAAAGGTCTTTCAATTCCTTCTACTTTATTAATCATAATGTTTTTTAAATATCCTATATCCTTACTTGTTACATCTCCAAGGGATGCCTTCATAAGAGTATTGGCAATTTTTAATCTTAGTTTATTTAGAATTTCATAAGCTGAACTATGAGATAGCAAAGTTGATATTTCAAAGAATACCATTTGTACTAAATATCCTAAAGCCGCATAAATACATAAACTTATAAATGAATTCGTATTGACTTTATTAAATATAAATTGTTCAATTATTTTATACAAACATATATATGGTATAAAACTTCCTGCTACACTTATGATCGAACATATCATGGAGATTATCATTTTTCCTTTACAGTACGAAGCAAAAGAAAATAAAATTTTGAGCCAATTACTTTCTGTTTTTTTACTTTTCATTATTAACCTTCCTTCATATAATAATTTTTACGCGCAAAAAAATTAGATTAATTAAAGTATTCCTTCAACCAATCTAATTATAAATTTATTTATTAATAGAATCTTCTCCATCTAGTCCCAAATTGCCAAATTAGACAAAGGATTTTCTGTAAGCTAATGGGCTTATTCCTATGATGTCTTTAAAAGCTGTTGAAAATTTTCCCGGAGAGTCATAGCCAACTTTGCCAGCAATTTCTGCTATGCTTTCATCACTTTTTTTCTTTAATAAACCTGCAGCATAATTTATCCGATGATTTCGCATATAAGAATAAACAGAATCACCATAAACAGATTTAAAACACTTTTTCATAGTCGTTAATGATATATCATACTTTTCAGATAATTCTTGTAAGGTAAAATGTTTATCTAAATTTTCAATCATAAAATTATGTATGGCTTTCACTTTTTCTACATGGGTTTTATAAAAATACGGACGGTCTTTTTTGTTATCAGCTAATTCTAAGGCATCAAGATACAAAAGAAGTTCCATTATCTTAACCTTAAAGTACGGTATCCTGATTTTATCTGGAACTGTATATAGTTCTGAAAAGATATGCTCGATGCACTTTTCTCCAGGGATTACAAAGGGATGATTATTATCACAGTACTTTCTTTGAATTTCATGTAAATCTACAGGGAAATTCTTAATTTCATCTTCTAAGGAATTAATAGCTTCTTCCATAATAAAGGCTATGGTTATGCCATGATAATGTTGCTGAGGAAATTGCACAATTCCTGAATGTTTCACCCTAATATCAACCTTCAAATCTCCCTTTTCTATATATGTATAAGCATTTTCTGATACCTCATGTTCTATACGTCCTAATCGGCAATGGTCAACACATAGTAATTTCTTATCTGATTTAAAGTTGGATTCACAATGAAGCATATGAAAATCATTATATATTAATAAAACTCCTGGAAACACCTTATAGATTGTCATTAAGCCATCACCAGTTTCATTTTCAATTTTATCTATCACACAATCTTCATTTCTTACTACCCTTGTACAATTTGCTTTCTTAAAATATAGTTCATTTTCATTATTTATCATCCTAAAATCCACCTCTTTTTTATTTATAAATCTACATAATAATTACATGTGAGATTTAAAAATTCATAATCATGCGTTACTACAAAAATTATATGACCAGCTGCTGATAACTTCTTTAATATTTTACTAACTTCTATCATATGTTTGTAGTCAAGTCCACTGGTAGGTTCATCAAAGCATATAATTTCTCTTTTAGAAACAACGGCATCAGCAATAGCCAAACGTTGTTTTTGTCCTCCGGATAATGCCATAGGGTGAGAATCTTTATAGTCATATAAATCTAATTTTTCTAATAAAGCTTTTATTTCCTTTTCATCTTCAACCTTAGAAGAAAGACAACATTCATTCCAAACTGAATCAGAAAATAACTGATGATTAACATCTTGCATTACTAATGAGCATTTCTTTTTACAATTCTTTAATTTAATCTTTTCACCTTTATATATTATATTACCCTTAGCTTTTGGTATCAAACCGCATAAGCTTCTACAAAAGGTGGACTTACCTCTTCCATTATGACCAACAATACCTATAATATCACCACAATTTGCTGATATATTAACATTTTCTAATACTTGTGTGCCTTTTAGATTATAAGAAATATCCTTAATATATAAATCAGAATCGTAATTAATTTTAAGTTTAGGAACAGTAATTTCTGTTTTAGTTAAAGAACGTAAACCTAAGTTAATACGCTTTGCTTCAGAAATTGCTTTAAACTCATTTCTATCAAATACTTCTTTTATTTGGCCATCCTTTAGGTATATGGCTTTATCTATAATATCTAATAAGAAATAAAATCTATGTTCAGCAATTATTATTGTATGGCCCATTTCTTTTACATGTTTTAGCTGTCTTTTTAAAACATCTATTGTTTTAACATCAAGATTTGCTGATGGTTCATCTAAAACAATAATTTGCGGATCCATTGCATATACTGAAGCAAAAGCAAGTAATTGTTTTTCTCCTCCTGATAAAGAAAAGATATTTCTATGAAGAAGTTTTTGTATTTCTAATTCATTAACAGTTCTCTTAAATCTTTTATCTATCTCTGAAGGTGCAATACCTTCATTTTCAAGTCCAAAAACAATTTCACTATCTGTATCCAAGTTGAAAAACTGTGATTTAGGATTTTGAAACACTGAGCCAATTTTCTTTGATAGTTCATACATTTTAGTTTTGGCAACCAGCTTTTTGTTAACTACTACATTACCACTTAAAGTATAATCATCGATAAAATGAGGAATAATTCCGTTTATAAGTTTGGTAACTGTAGTTTTACCACATCCACTTTCGCCACATAATAATATACACTGACCAGGCTCTATATTTAAATTAATATCATTTATTATTTCCTCATTATTTAAATAGGAAAAAGAAACATTATTTAAGTTTACCAAAAAGTGCTCCCCCTAACTTAACATGCTACAAATAAATACAGCACTGCCTATAATCATTGCTAAGTAATCTATTAAACCAAGCTTTATATTTCTATAACTTGTCTTTTTTATTGGATTATCAATTCCCCTGGTAACTGCCGCCTCTGATAGTTCTTCAACAGTTGATGTTGCTGACATCATAAGTGGTACCATAAGACTTTCTAACCTACTTGCTAGCGGAATACTTTTAAGTTTCATAGCATCTCTAATATGGCTAATTTCTTCCTTAATAGCTGGAAAATATCTTATAGTAACTGATATAGAAATAATAAATTTTTGTGGTACTTTACATTTTCTCATAGCTAAAATAAGCTCTCTAAGGGTTGTAGTTTTTATAATTAATCCCCCAACCATAAAGCAAGGCACCATCTTAAAAGCATAGTTCACAATTATGGAAAATAACATAATAATCATGGTTGGCGCTATAGGAATTATATATTTTTGAAGTGAAATTATTGTTCCTATAATAGCAACAAATTTAATTAGTGTTTTTAAAATTCCTGATATCACAAATAATATTGCTATAAATCCTAAGAATAAATAAATAAACTTTTCTTCTACATGTGAAAAGGAAATAATATTAGCAATTATAAGCAATAAAACCTTTGATCTGGGATCTAAAATTAATTTATCTTTGATGTTTTCCATTTATATAATTCCAGCCTTCTCAAAATGCTTTCTAAACATTAGTTTCGCAATAAAACTTCCGATGATTCCGCCTATAACTGGAGTTAATAATAAAACTATAAGCATTGTATTAGAACACATAGATTGTAAAGAATTAATATACTCATCTGGCATTCCTTGACTTGCTATTTGACTAAAGAAACTATCCTTAAATAACCAAATTGGAAGTGGTGACCCTACCATTCCAAATGAGAAAAATATAAATGAAACTGCATTACCTTTAAAACTTGAATATTTAGTTTTCCATCTAGCAATTTCAGCTAATATACATCCTACTAGAAAAGCTACTAAAATCACTATGGTAAATTGAGAAGTTAAGAAATATAAAAGTGCTGTAATTCCTCCCATTATTAGTGGAACTCCCACCTTCTTTACTTTAGAGCATAATAGCATATATGGTATACCAGCTAAAATGGCTATTACTCCTGGCATAGCTATCCACATTGCTGGAATCATAGCTAGTACCATTCCTATCATACTAATAACAAAATATATAGCTGAATATATTCCTATAGATATTAAATCCTTTCCAGTTAATTTATTACTTTGGTTTTCATTATACATAAAATAAACCTCCTCCTTCTTCATAACATCTATATGCATATTGATAATTATTTTCATCTATTAACTATTTTATCTTATTTTCCCATTTGGTTCTTCTCCATTTAGTCACATTTTATCCATTTAGTCTTTTTATTGATATTCATTTTCATGAAAAAAGGCAGTAATGCAAAATTGCATTACTGCCTTAACATACTATTCAGATACAAGACGTTTTTCACCAGTTAATTCTTGTATTGGTTTAATATTTTGATAGTAATATTTTTTTATATTCTTGGATTTATTCCAATAATTATTGAATAGCCTTCAGGATATGACTGTGCCATAATTTCAGCTGGTTCTTTAGAAAACATTACAGCTTTAGCACCACACATCCTCATTACATCTTCATAGACTTTAAGGTCTACTTCCGTTGGTTCAGGTGGCGTACAGACTACCACTTTAGGTCTTTTGAAAATATTATGTCCATTTACTTTTTGAATAAAATATTTAAACATTTGTAATGCTATAGTAAACTCTGCGATAAAGCCATTTTTTAAAGGTGACAGTGTTACAATATCCTCTGGTATTTGCCCCTTAAGCTTTGCATCTTCTATTTCTTTACCTAGTCCCATAACCTTATTACTCTTAGTATCTATAGCAACTAAGGATACTTCTTTTAATATCTCTTCTTTATTTTTAATGTAGATAACAATATCTGAAGGCTTATATTTAAGCTTATATTCTTCCATGTTCTTTTCCCCCTTATCCCATGTAAAATATCTATCTTAATTATATAATACCTTCATTACTATTAAAATAAGACTAAAGTCCTGATTTTATTAAGTGCCACAATAAGTTTTATATGGACAAGAGGTAGGCTCTGGTAGTTTAGTATAATATTCTTCGGTTACTGTATAGTCATAAGGATTTTTTAAGGCATTTACAAGAGCTTCCATTATACTGTAATCATTATTTTCTACTGCTGCTTCTAGAGCCTCTTCTACTCGATGATTTCTTGGAATAATCCTTGGATTATTCTTTTCCATTAGCGCTTTACAATCATCTTCAGTTCTTTCTTCTCTTGATAACCTTTCCTTCCAAATTTCAAACCACTCTTTAAATTCATCACTTGCAAAAATATCACTGCCCGCAATATTGTATTCTGTTAAAGCCTTAAAGGTATTGGTATAATCAGCCTTATACTTTTCCATAACCGCTAGTAATTTATCTATAAGCCTTATATCATTGGCTTCACTTTCATATAGACCAAGCTTTTTTCTCATGCCATCATAATAATATTTTTCAAAAAGCTCATTAAATTTTGCTAATTCTTTTTCAGCAAGCTTTATTGATTCTTCCGCATTATCATCTATTAAAGGAACCAAGGTTTCCGCAAATCTTGTTAAATTCCAAGCGGCGATTTTCGGTTGATTGCCATAGGCATACCTACCTTTTCTATCTATAGAACTAAATACTGTTTTAGGACTATAGGTATCCATAAAAGCACAAGGTCCATAATCAATGGTTTCCCCACTTATAACCATATTATCTGTATTCATAACTCCATGAATAAAGCCAACATGCATCCACTTAGCAATTAATTTTGCCTGTTTATTTATTACTTCCCTTAAAAGATACAAATACTTATTCCCCTTTGATTCATCATAGTGGAAATGTCTATTTAAAGTATAATCTGCCAATGCTTTGAGGTCCTTTTTATCACCAAAGTGAGCAATATATTCAAAAGTACCAACTCTTATATGACTTTTAGCAATACGTGTAAGTACTGCGCCTGGTAGTGCTTTTTCACGAAATACTTCTTCACCTGTTTTAACTACAGCTAAACTTCTGGTTGTTTTTATACCTAAATGATACATAGCTTCACTTATGATATATTCTCTAAGCATGGGACCTAAAGAAGCTTTACCATCGCCACCTCTTGAATAAGGTGTTCGACCGGAGCCTTTAAGTTGAATATCTAATCTTTCCCCATTTTTACTGATAAATTCTCCTAAAAGTACAGCTCTTCCGTCACCCAGCATTGTAAAGTAACCAAATTGATGACCTGCATAAGCCTCAGCAATAGGAGTTGTATTTTTTAAAATACTATTG
>JAQXTC010000161.1 GCA_029219285.1 Clostridiaceae bacterium | reverse complement strand
ATCTTGAAAGTACTCTTGAAGTATCTTCAATTGGTTCACCACGTCCAATTTGAAGTTCTTTATCACTTAAAAATAAAGCATTTCCTCCAAGCTGATACATTCCAACTTCAAAAGATACACGAGTTCTTGTTGATGCTTTCTCAAAAATCATACCAAGACTTTTACCTTTTAAATGATGATGTTCTATATCATGTTTCTGTTCATATTTTAGCTGATCTGCTAAATTTAATATATCTAAAATTTCTTCTTTTGATAAGTCATCCATTTTTAACAAATCTTTTTTCATTGAAAATCCCCCAATTGATTAAGTTAACAGTTAATAGCTTATACTTAAATATTTTTAGATATGATATATTAACAATTAACATTTAATGAAGAAATCCTTGAAGGATTTCTTTGATAAATTATTTATTTAAATACTGATTTTATTTGTTGATATTATTTAAAACATCTAAGATTATATCTATACCGGATTTTAATTCTTCTTTGCTTATTACAAGTGGTGGAAGAAGTCTAACAACATCTTTTCCAGCAGTTAATACAAATAATCCTTTTTTCATACATTCTTTTTGAACTAGAGCAGGACTAGATTTAACTTTGATGCCAATCATTAATCCCATACCACGTACATCTACTACTTGAGGATTTTTAGCACTTTCTACTAATTCTTTTACATAAGCGCCCTTTGAGGCAACTTCATCGTATGTTTTTTGATTACATAATTCATCTAAAACTACTAGAGCACCAGCACAAACAACTGGATTTGCACCAAATGTTGAACCATGATCTCCAGGTTTAAATACGTCTTGAAGTTTTTCATCACAAAGGAAGCCGCCAATAGGAAGGCCTGCGCCTAAACCTTTTGCTACAGTTACTATGTTTGGTTTAACATTAAAGTTTTCATATCCAAATAATTTACCAGTTCTAGCTATACCACATTGAACTTCATCGAATATTACAAGAACGTCTTTTTCATTACATATTTTAACTACGTCTTGAACGAAATCTTTATCTAATGGAATAACTCCACCTTCACCTTGAATAGTTTCAAGCATTATAGCACATACATCAGAAGTAAGTTTTTCCTTGAAATCTTCAATATCGTTTGCTTTTACATAGTTAAATCCTTCAGTGAAAGGGTAGAAGAATTGATGAAATTTATCTTGTCCAGTTGCCTTTAAAGTAGTAATTGTTCTTCCATGGAATGATTGAATTAATGTAAGTACAGTACTTCTTCCTTTTCCGTATTTATCAAAGCTATATTTTCTAGCTAATTTAATAGCACCTTCATTAGCTTCAGCACCTGAGTTTCCAAAGAAAACTTTTTTCATACCAGCTTTTTCTGTTAATTCTTTAGCTAATTTTACGCTTGGTTCTGTAAGAAATATATTTGATGCGTGAGCAAGTTTTGAAAGCTGAGCAGTAGTTGCTTCAGTCCACTTTTTATTACCGTAACCTAAAGAACTAACCCCTATACCACTAGTAAAATCTAAATATTTATTATTATCCTGATCATATAAATAAACGCCTTCACCTTTTGTTATTACAGGATCTAAACGGTTATAGCTATTTATTAAATGTTGTTTTGCTTCATTAAAATCATAGTTCATATAAAAACCCCCAATTTATTCAGCTTACAGTTAACTGTTTTTAGTGTATCATTGTACCTGCGCCTTCAGGTGTGAATAATTCAAGTAGAATAGAGTGAGGTATACGTCCATCTAATATAATTGATCTTTCTACACCCATTCTTACAGCTTCTACACAGCAGTCTATCTTTGGAATCATCCCACCTTTTATTACGCCTTCAAGACATAATTTTGGAACTTGATGTAGTCTAAGACTTGGAATAAGAGAAGATGGATCACTAGGATCTTTCATAACACCTGGTACGTCAGTAAGAAGTATTAATTCTTCAGCCTTTAATGCAGAAGCTATTTTTGATGCACATGTATCAGCATTAATGTTGTAAGGTTTATCATTATCTTCACCTAAAGCAACACTTCCTACAACAGGAATATATCCAGCATTCATAGCTGTTTTTATAATATCAGTATTTACTTTAGTTATTTCACCAACATATCCTAAATCATTATCAGCTTTTAGTTTTTTAGCCTTAATAAGTGAACCATCCATTCCGCATAAACCAATAGCTTTTCCTCCAAATTTTTCAATTAGAGAAACAAGATCTTTGTTTACTTTTCCTCCAAGTACCATTTGAACAACATCAATTGTTACATCATCTGTATATCTAAGTCCGTTTATAAATTGACTTTTATGGTCTAATCTTTTTAATAAATCAGAAATGGCAGGGCCGCCACCATGAACTACAACAGGCTCTATACCTACGCATTTCATAAGAATAATATCATTTATTACAGTTTCTTTTAGTTCTTCGCTGATCATTGCATTACCACCATACTTGATAACAATGGTCTTTCCACGATATTTTTGAATATATGGAAGTGCGTGAACTAATATTTCCGCTCTTTCTGAATGATTCAAAATAATACCCCCCTTAATTCAGTTGGCAGTTAATTGTAATCTAGCTTCTATAGTCTCCGTTAATTTTTACGTATTCATAGCTTAAATCGCATCCCCAAACATATGCACTATGTTTACCTTCAGATAGATTTACTTTAATTACAATTTCATCTTGGCTTAATATTTCTTTAGCTTTATCTTCATCAAAGCCTACAGAACTACCATTTTTGCATACTAAAATTTCACCTTTACAGCTTTCAAAAGAGACATCAACCTTTTCAGGATCAAATTTTGAATCTGCATAGCCTAGAGCACAAAGAATTCTTCCC
>JAQXTC010000160.1 GCA_029219285.1 Clostridiaceae bacterium | reverse complement strand
CAAAAAGAAATACACCAGCAATTGAATGAATCTAAGATAACAGAGTAACCCAGTCTTCTCTCTTCTCTCTAACTATGAATTACTTCCTGTACAGGATTCACATGTACCATACAGTGTTTTACATTAGGGAAATTGTCTTCAATAGCTTTATGAACATTTTCGGCTATTTCATGACTTTCTATTAAGCTTTTATCACCGTCTGCTGAGAATTCTACGTCCACATAAATTTTTGAGCCAAACAATCTTGTTTTAATATCGTCAATGTGCTCCACACCTTGTTGTTTTAAGATAACTTCTTTCATTTCTGCTATTAGTTCATTTGAACAGGATTTGTCGATCATTTTATCGATAGAGTCTTTAAATATTTTGTAGGATGCTTTTTCAATAAATAAGCATATAACAACACTAGCAATAGGGTCTAGTATTGGAAAGCCTATTTCTGCTCCTAAAATACCTATAAAGGCACCTACTGATGAAAGAGCATCTGAACGATGGTGCCAAGCATCTGCCATTAAAGCAGGGGAATTTATTTTTTTACTAGCATTTCTTGTATACCAATACATCCATTCCTTTATTGCTATAGAAACAATAGCAGCAATTAAGGCTATTGTTGATGGAACTACTAGAGCATCAGAGTTTTCAAAAAATATTTTTTCTATTCCTGAATAGCCAATTCCTAAGCCTGTTAAAGATAAAATAACAGCTAAGATTATAGCGGCTACACATTCTAATCGATCATGTCCATATTGATGTTCTTCATCAGATTTTTTACTTGAAATATTTACGCCTATTATTACGATAAAAGTGCTAAATACATCAGAAGCAGAATGTACTGCATCGGATATCATTGCACCAGAATGTCCAATTATTCCTGCTAAAAACTTAAATAGAGATAACAAAAGGTTAATAATAATGCTAACCACAGAAACCTTCATTGCGATTTTTTTACTATCATTTTGGTCAAGAGTGTGGCATAGTTTTAAATCATTTTTTTTCATTGAAATGACCTCCACATATTATTTTTGCCCTTAATCAAAAGCGGCTTCTTTAATCTTTGATTTTAAACTATAAAAGCACCTATGGGACGAAAGTAAGCTACTGTCCCACAGATGCTATAAGTTTTTGCAATCTGTTGCCACCTATTTTGTGGCCCGGTTAATGAAATGTATATTATGGTTTCATAACCTGCTCAGTTTGTACTGTAGATTTATATGCAGCAAAAGAGAGTTTTGCGTATAGAATAATATATGCAAAAAAAATAAAAAATGATAATAATTTATGAAAAAGATTTCAAAAATACAAATTCTGAAGGGGTAGAATGTTCCTTTGAATATTTAAATCCAAGTTCAGAAAAGTCTTTAACATCATTTATATAAGTTATATTATTCTCGGCACAAAAACGAGTCATTAGACCTCTGGCCATTTTTGCTTCAGTTGCTTTAACCTTAATTTTGCCATTTACAAAAGAACCAAAAATACAAGTTATAAATCTGTCATCCTCAGTTAAATACTTTTCAACCATCTTGCTATATTCCTTAGAGGCTAAGTTTAAAATAGTATTATCGTTTTTAGTCAATTCAGTATAGATTGAATTGCCCCAAAAGTCATAAAGATTTTTATGATCATTTACCTTCAGTTTTGCCTGCATTTCTAATCTGTAAGGGACAACACCATCAAAGGGTCTAAGGATTCCATAAAAACCAGATAGAATCTTTAAATGCTTTTCTACATATTCAAAATTATCATTGGTAAAGGAATTTGGGGACATATATTTATATTGAATGCCTTCATAAGCTAAAATAGCAGGCGTTAAATTGTTTTCTAAATTCATGTTTTTATAGCGTTCAAAATTTAAGTTAGCAATAGCATCATTACAAGCAAGTAATTGCTTCAATTCATCATAACTAAAGCTTTGCATATTTTCTAAAAGCGCAGAAGCTTTATTCATAAATGTGGGATAGTGTTTGTAACTTAAGTCATTATTACATACATTCATTTTCTTTGCGGGAGATATAATAATATTCATAATTTATTCACCTTTAGTACTTTAATAATAATTATTATTTAATATGAAAAATTATATCATATAAGGCAACGAAAATATACCAAAAGAAAGTTGTCCATATTTCATAATCAATAAGAAAAAATACAAGGTATAAATATATCAAAAAAAGATTTTAGAGTATGTTAATTACCTGTGCTATAAGGTTTTAGTATTTCATATATAAGTATTAAGGGGTGATAATTATTATGAAATTAAGTTCAATGCTTTTAAATGAAGATTATGAATTCAATGAAAGACTAGCAGGTGATAAAGAAGAAGAACTTTTTGAAGAAGAGTATGATGCAATGAGTAATAATTATGAAGCTTGTCCAAACGCAGAAATAATGGATATATCGCAAATTTACAACGTTTTTAATAATATATTTAGTATGTATTATTACTACTAATATCGTTTCGTAGGTAAAGAGGTGCGAAAAACTTATGCACCTCTTTACCTTTAGTTAGAATTAAGAATTACTATGTTGGGTACTTTAAGGATATAGACATTTTTATAAATGGAGGCAGAAAAATGAAAATAATAGTAGTAGGATGTACTCATGCTGGAACATCAGCAATTGTTAATTTAAAGGAAATGTATCCACATTGTGATATTACTGTTTATGAAAAGAACGATAATATTTCATTTTTATCCTGTGGAATAGCTCTAAATCTTGGTAAAGTAATTAAAGATACCAAAAGTCTATTTTATAACTCACCAGAAAAACTAGCTGAGTCAGGTGTTATTACTAAAATGAAGCATGAAGTAACCAATATAGATTTTGATAAAAAGATTATTAGAGTTAAGAATCTGGAAACTGATGATATCTTTGAGGATAATTACGATAAACTTGTATTAACCTTAGGTTCTTGGCCAATTGTTCCAAGGCTTGAAGGAATTGATCTTGAAAATATACAATTATGTAAAAATCATGATCATGCAGTAACTTTAATTGAAAAAGCCAAAAAAGCTGAAAATGTAGTAATAATAGGTGCTGGCTATATTGGGGTAGAGCTTGTAGAAGCCTTTGAAAACATTGGCAAGAATGTAACAGTTATTGATGCAGAAAAAAGAATTATGGCTAAATATCTAGATAAAGAGTTTTCAGACATTGCTGAAGATGAATTTAGAAGCAAAGGAGTTAACTTAGTTTTAGGTGAAAAGGTAGTTAAGTTTAATGGTAAAGAGGGCAAGGTAACAGAAGTAGTTACTGAAAATGGCTCATATACAGCTGATTTGGTTGTATTATGTATTGGCTTTGCCCCTAATACAAAACTTATTGAAGGTAAATTAGATACATTAAAAAATGGCGCCATTATAATTGATGATTATATGAGAACAAGCAAAGAAGATGTATTTGCCGCTGGAGATTGCTGTGTTGTAAAGTATAATCCAGCAGGAGAAGAAAGATACATACCTCTTGCTACTAATGCCGTGAGAATGGGAACTTTAGTGGCACGCAATATTGAAAAGCCAACTATAAAATATATGGGAACTCAAGGAACTTCGGGAATAAAAGTATATGAACATAATATAGCCTCTACGGGAATGACAGAAGAAGTAGCTAAAAATACTACTAATATGAATATAGATTCATGTATGATTACAGATAATTATAGACCAGAATTTATGCCAACCTATGAGCCTGCAACTATTAAAATAGTGTTTGATAAAGATAGTAGGAGAATATTAGGGGGGCAAATTATTTCTAAGGTAGACTTAACTCAGTTTATGAATACATTGTCAGTGGTTATTCAAAATAAAATGACAGTTGAAGAATTAGCTATGACAGATTTCTTCTTCCAAACACATTATAATAAACCTTGGAGTCTATTAAATGCAGTAGCATTATAAGCTTTATAAGGAAGCATTAATGATTGTAGTGGAAATCAGCAGCTTCTATTAAGTTCGAATAGTCCAAGTATAA
>JAQXTC010000159.1 GCA_029219285.1 Clostridiaceae bacterium | reverse complement strand
TTTTTATTACTTCTTCAATTTTACCTATAGAATCATTAGATGAATCTGATAACTTTCTTATTTCTTCTGCAACTACGCTGAATCCTCTTCCATATTCTCCTGCTCTTGCTGCTTCTATTGATGCATTTAGTCCAAGAAGATTTGTTTGTGAAGAAATGTCCTTTATAAAATTAACAATTTTATCAGTGTTTGATGCTAACTTTTCTGCATCTAATGTTTCTTCTAAAATTTCATTTTCCTTGTCATTTAACTTTTGTACACCATTAGTAATTTCGCTTATGTTTTCTGACATTTGAGATAATGATTTAACTAAATTATCTGTTACGTCAACAACTGCATTTTTTTCCTTTAAGCTCTTTGCAATTGAAATAGTTCCTACAATTTCTCCATCTTCTTCTAATGGAATTATATATGATTTAAAGGCAACATCACATAAGCCCTTAGGAACGACTTGTACTAAAGTTCTTCTTTGTTTTATTGCATCCTCGACAGGTCCTCCTGTGATATTTATATGTGGCTCTGCATTTAAAATAACATCCTTACCATCTTGTCCATAAAGTACTTTTTCTGTATCTGTAATGCTTAGTGTAATATCATCATCAAAAAAAGTATTTATACATGGAACAAATTCATACATTTTGTTTAATATATCTTTTCCTAAATCCATAGGGGGCATTTTTTTCATTGTGGATCCTTCTTTCTAAATTATACTTAACCCATTAAAATTTTAATCTCAAATACCCACAATTCATACTAATTATAGTTCCATTGCAGCATCAAAAGCAGTTCTTATTGCATTATATAAATTACCTCCCTTTTGATTTCTACAGTCTCCAATTATGAAAGTATTTTCAGATATATCCTTAAACTTATTTACTTCATTTTCATCTGTTTTTACACCAAATGATAAAATTACATTATCACAGTTTATTATTTCATCATTTCCTTCTTTATCCTTGATAACAGCTCCGCTTTCAATTACATCACATAATTTAACATTACATCTAAATTTAACATTATATTTATCTAAAAGTTCTTTTAAGCCAACCATACTTATATGTACTCCATCAGCTCCAATACGTTCTTTATCAATCATATCTATTACAGTTACATCTTTTCCTTCCATTGCAAGACTTAAAGCAGTTTCAAGTCCTGTAAAGCCTGCACCTGCAACTACAACTTTGCTGCCTGTTTCTACTTTCTTTAATTCAACATCTCCTGAATAAAGAACTTTTTCTGTTCCGCTCATAGTAAAGTGTGGTATTATTGGTTTTGATCCTATTGCTACAAATACTGCATCTGGATTTTCCTCTTCTATAGTTTCTGGAGTAGCTTCACTATTGAATTTTATTTTAATATTAGAATCATTAACAACACTTCTAATAGACCAATTTAAATATTTGCTCATATCCATCTTAAATGCTGCTGCACTTGCCATTTTAAGTGCCCCTCCAAGTTCACTGCTCTTTTCGTAGATAACAACTTTATGGCCTTTTAATGACGCAGTTCTGGCAGCTTCCAATCCTGCTGGCCCTCCGCCTATAATTAAAATCTTCTTTTCAAATGGATCTCTTTTTATCTTAGGAAATTGAGTTTCTCTTCCTATTAATGCATTTACTGCACATCTTATTCTTATAAATTTACTATGTGTCCTATCTATGCATGTGTTACACCTTACACATGGTCTTATAGTCTCTTCTTTTCCTTTATATGCTTTATTAACACAATCAGTATCAGCAAGTATATTTCTTATCATACAAACAATGTCTACCTCTCCATTTTCTATTGCCTTTTCAGCTGTTTCTAAATCAAATCCACCAACTACCGACACTGGTATATGAAGCTCCTTTTTAAACCTTTTGGCAGCTTCTAAATTTAATCCTCTTTTAAAATAAGTTGGTGCAAATAAATATGGAAGAAGTGAATCCTCTCCTAATAGTCCCCTAGATACATGCATAATATCAACCTTATCCTGAATTCTCTTAGCAAATTCTAATGTTTCTTCAAGCTTTGATCCTTCTTCAGTTAATTCTTCTGCACTTATACGGTAATCAATTGCTAATTTATCTCCAACTTTTTCTCTTATTGCATCAAGAAGTTCTTCTCCAAATCTGAATCTATTTTCAAATGAACCTCCATATTCATCAGTTCTCTTATTATACTGGCTTGAGAAAAACATTGCTGGAACATTTCCATGTCCTCCATGTATCATAACCATATCAAACCCTGCAAGCATACATCTTTCAGCAGCATCGGCATAAAGTTTTATTATATGTTTAATTTCTTCTCTGCTGCTTTTATTAACAACTATGTCCTGCGGTGTAATCATATATGTTCCATGAACTATTTCAATACTTGCAAGTGCATCGTATCTATGTATTAGTTCTGCTATATCTGCTAAATCTGCTATACAAAGTGGATTACCTACATTTAAAATTGGTACACCAGAAGATTTTTCACACACATCTGAAACTCCTAATGTTACAATTCCAGCACCAGACTTTGCTAAATTCTTTGTATATTCCATAAACTCTAATGAGTTTCCACCATCTCTAGCTGCAAGGAAGGCCCCTGCTGGAGCTATTTCAATACGGTTTTTAGCCGTAAATCGCCCTATTTTAATACTCTTAAAAATATTTGAATCCTTATTCACAAAATCACACTCCCAAGAAAATTTTACTTTATTTGGGATTTATTTGGAAATATAAAAAAAAGATGAATCTATAAGTTTTTCTTATAGATCAAATGATTTCAAAAAAATATCAATACATGGATTTGAATTTACCTTCATATAAGCAGCACAGAATTCCATTATATGCGACTGTCCTTCAATCTCAAGAAAAGCAAAATCTTTTCCAAGAATATGTTTAAGGGATTTAGGTACAATACTTATTCCCATATTTAATTCCAACTTTAATCTTAAAATACTGTCATCTGATACAGTCTCTATTAATGCATTTTTTAACTGTTCTTCAGTATAAAAGCTGCAGAAATGCTTATATGTATTACTATTTTTATTATTAGCTATAACTAAATTATTTTCTTTACTTAATTCGTCTCTTGTAACAACATTCTTCTTTGATAAATGATTTTCAAAGCTTACCATAGCTGCTACACCTTCTCTAAATGTTATCTTATAATCTATATCCTTTAGATCTTTAAAATCATATGGCCATGTAAAAACAATATCATAAATGCCATCTTCAAGTTCTTTGGGTATTTCATTATAATTTGCTTTTTTAAAACGTATTTCTATAAAAGGATAATCCTTTTTAAATTCCTTTAATTTCTTAGGAAGAACTATCTGCTCATTACTTCCGCAGATTCCAATAGTTAAGACTCCCTTATATCCATAAGCTGCACTCTCAGCTTTCCTTACAGCAGAATTGTAATCATTAATGACATTCTTTATATTTTTGTAAAATACTTTTCCACTTTCAGTGAGAATTACATTTCTGCTTGTCCTTTTAAATAATTTGAAACCTAATTCACTTTCTAATGAATTAATCTGCTGACTCATAGCAGATTGAGCCAAATGGCACTCTTCTGCTGCCTTAGTAAAATTTAAATACTTAGCCACACTTATAAAATAGCAAAGTTTATTTATCTGCATAAAATTACATCTCCTCTAATAACTAAATATATTATCTAGTTATCATTTAAAAAAGCCTTAGTTCAAAACCAAGGCTTTTTCCATATTATAGTATACATTACTATGCTCTTATAAGCAATTTAATAATATCCATAATTTATCAACTTATTGTATATAGAGTATAAAAACACCAGTAAAATCTATCATTTAACTTTAATCATTATAGAAGAAGTTTTATCTAATGATATTTTTCCATCACCTAAAGTATCATTATCATTACTCTTAAATATTACTTCTCCTTCAGAAACTTCTGAAATGTTTAAAGTCACAGGATTTCTTGATAGATTGTGTAATACATAAACTGTTTCTCCATTTGCCTCTCTCTTATAAGCCATAACATCATTACTATTAACTTTGAAACTTTCATATGTTCCATCATTTAAAGGATTATTAGACTTTCTTAACTGTAATAAATTTTTATAATGGCTATACATTGAATTTGAATCATCCTTTTGTTTTTCAAAAGATGGAGTTGATGATACTGTCATTTCTGTCATTCCAGACACTTTTTTATACCAGTTTGTTTGTGGAAGTGAATTATCTTCATTCCATTTAAATGGCATCCTCTTAAATTCATCCTTCCCTGAGCCCTTCATTCCAATTTCTTCTCCATAATATAAATAAGGATTGCCTGGAAGGGTAAGATAAATATTTGCAATAAGTTTTGCTTTGTCTTCATTATCAATTATACTCATTGTTCTGTCTAAATCATGATTACCTGCAAATACTGCATCAATATAATTACTATCGTACTGTTTATACTGATCTAATATTTTCTGAAGTTTGTCTGATAAATTACCATTTGCATCAAGGACAGCTGTTCCTTTCTTTACTGCATTAAACATTTCATTTCTAAAAGTAAAGTTGAACTTTGAATCCATAGGCTGAGCATATTCAGGAAATACATCATTATCATTCCATATTTCTCCTACAAGATATACACTAGGATTAATCTCTTCACAAGCGCTTGCAAACTCATTCCACCATTGAATATTGCAGTCAAGTTTTCTATCCTCCTGCTTCTTAAATTCATTATTACCATAAATATGCATAGCACCATCAAGTCTGAACCCATCTACTCCAAGCTCAAGATATTTCTTTGCTATATTTTTAACTTCTTTTCTTACTTCTTTGTTATTATAATTTAAATCTGGCATTCCTGAATAAAATATACTGTAGTAATAAGAATCACCATCTTTAGACCACACATCAGAATTCCATGGAGATTTATCATCTTTATTCATATTTTCACTATCTTCAGGTGATACCCATCTATAATAATCTCTATACTTGCTGTCTTTATCTATACATGCCTGAGTAAACCAAGGATTCAAAGAGCTTGTATGATTTACAACAAGATCCATAATTATTTTAATATCTCTTTTATGCGCTTCATCTAATAATTTTTTGAAATCCTCTTCTGTTCCATATCTCTTATTTATTGCATAATAATCTGTAACATCATATCCATGATAAGAAAGTGATGCATTTATAGGCATAAGCCATATGCCATCTATACCTAAATCCTTCAAGTAATCAAGGTTTTCTGTAACGCCATTTAAGTCTCCATATCCGTCACCATCAGAATCTGCAAAAGCATTTACATAAAGCTCATAATATACTCCTTTCTTTTTTGACATATCACTTTTATTTCTTAGTTTTAAATCAAAATTTGCAGTATCATACTTATGAGTTGCTTCATTTTTCTTTGTATAAGCTTCTTCATTTTCTTTTTTAGCATTGTCTAAAACTTTACTTAATTCACTTTTAAATCCACTATATCTTATCTTAATATTTTCACTATCAAATAATGTATAAGGAGTAGAACTTAAATAATAAACGTCTTTTCCATCACTACTTATTACAGGAAATATCTTATCCTCGCTTCCATCGTTAAGAGTTTGAAGTAACTTAGGTGTATCCCAAGCATCATCTAACTTCTTTATAGAAAATAAATTATAAACACTTTGGTTACTTCCATCATAAGGAAGTGATATGATTATATTATCTCCATCAGGTGTTAAGGCTGCTCCCTGACAGTAAAATCCTCTTGTATTTATAGTCTGGGTAATATATCCACCGTCCTTATTTTCAGCAAGCTTTAACTCAAAATCACCATCATTATTAGTAATGTATAATATATCCCCATTTTTATCTATTGAGCAGAACCTTGTATCATCTATTGAATTAAGTTCATCAATAAATGTAATATCATCACATTTTAAATCTTCAAAATCATCTAAACTTGTATAAGCAATACATTTTTTTTGTCCTTCTTTATTACTAGGATCTTTCTTTATAATTGTCATATAAGCCTTGTCTTCATCTTGTGATAGATTTATAGTCATACATTTCATGTCATTAGGTAATGTTATTTCTTTAGGCTCCTTATACTCACCACCGTCTTTTTTTAATTCATATAACTTAAAATCTGTTCCATCGTCTTTCTCATAAGTTCCATAAGCTTTTGAATTTTTATCACTTATACAAAAATTTAACATTTTAAAATCTTCGTTTATAACACTGTCATGGAAAACAATTTGTACAGGTTTACTTTTACTGTATACTTGATAAAATATTCCTAGTGATCCAAATAACAAAACAATTATTACAGTAACAATAACATAAAGTCTTTTTTTCATCTCTTTCCCCCCTTTTACTTTTACTATATTTTACCAGGGTTATACGCGTAAATCCATAACAAACAGAAAAATAGTAATTTTATCCAAAAACAAAACATTTAATCTCTCTTCCATTTTATCTTCAGAGCATTACAATTACATGATTGTACACATTGTACCGTTGCCACTTCGGTCATAATCAAACTTTTGACCTATTTATTGTATTCATATATCCTTTTACTGAAATTAGATAATATACTCCATAAATTAATGCATACACTCCTGCAACACCAACAGCATAAACAAGAACTGGAGAATCTGTAGTAATTGTGTACATCATATTTTTATAAGTTATAAGCATAACTGAAATATGGGAAACAGCTACTATTAGTGGAATGAAAAATACAAATCCAACTTGTTTCTTTACCGAACTTATTATATCCTTTGCTGACATACCTATCTTTTTCACTATATCATAAGTTTTTATTTCATCCCTTGATTCCATAAGCTGCTTATAAAATACAATTCCACCTGATGATATTAAAAATAATACTCCTAAAAATATTCCTATAAATATATAAGCACCATACATTCCAAAAATAATCATATGATTTTCTATATAAGATTTCATTCTATCTTGCTCACTTACTATTGTATTTAGGTTATTTACAACTTCCTCAGAATCCAATGGTTTATCAAAATTGAATCCAAAGTAGTGATTTATTTCAGATTCATCTTTTAAATTGAAATATTCATTATAATAATCATCATTTACAACAATAGTTGTTCTTGCATGTTCTGCTCCCATATATTTATATAATGAAACAGATAATATATTTAATTCTTTTATTCCATTATCCGTAGTAACTTTTATATTCTTTCCAGAAGAATTTTCACTATAATCATGAGAATAATTACCATCAAGAAATAAGCACTTATCCTGAGGCAGTTCATCTATAAATATGGCTCCCTTATTTCCATCTGATTCTATAGCATGTGTATTATTTACTATATTCTTATAATCGCTAAACTTTAATATATCTATCCTAAATTCTTCACCAATATCAGTTTTTAATTTACCATATGCACTATTAGTATCCACTCTATATCCATCGAGTGAGCCTTTTGTAGTAAGGACATCATATTCTGTCTCAGCTGTAAGCTTTATATTTTTATCATCATTAATAGTCTGTAGTACATTTGATTTTACTGTACTATCTATATTTTCACATAAATAAGAAAATGGTGAATATATAGCCATTGAATCCCCAAGAGCTGCATACAAAGATATGGATGCGCTCATAATAGTAACTGTAAAAGCACTTATAAGAGAAACAAGGCAGAGTATATTAGAATTTGCTTTTATATAATATCCCAGCTGTGATGTACTTATAAGATTATCTGGCTTAAAATATAAATTACTGTTTGACTTAAATTTGTAGACTATCCATATAACTAGGTTATGAAATAAAAGATAAGTTCCTACTGCCATCAAAATACATGCGGCAAAAGCAGGTTTAATTAAAACCATTCCACCTTGATCTCCATTAAAACTCAAAAATATACAGTATGATGCTGCAATTAATAATACAGAAACAATGCATGAAACCTTAGAGAACCTTGGAGCTTTTTCAGCTTTCTTTTCAGCATGTAAAAGATCAATTAATTTATACTTATAAATAATCCTAAATGAATTTATAGAATTTACAAGGAACAAAGCAATAAAAATCAAGAAGGTAATTATTACTGATTTTAAAGTAATATGAAATTCTATGTTATTACCTGGTGCTCCCCCAAGCATAAGCTTTATAAGAATAGATGAAAAGAATCTTGAACATATGATTCCTATAAGTATTCCACTTATAATAGAACATAGGCCCACTATAAATGTTTCATAAAACATCATCATTCCTATGTTTATTTTTCTCATGCCAAGTACAGTATATATAGCAATTTCTCTTTTTTTAGCTTTAATAAACAAACTGTTAGAATAGAAAACAAATACTGAAGAAAATAAAAATACAGTTGCTGCAGATATCTTAAACACAATCCCTATTTTAGTTACACCTAAATGGTAATCTGAAAAATCAGGATTATAAAATATAGCTGAAAATATATAAAATATTGTTACGGCAAAACATGTACTTAAAAAATACGTCTTATAATCAAATATGTTCTTTTTTATATTTTTTATTGTAATGTCAATTAAATTCACACTATCATCTCCTATAAGTTACTATCTTTCATAATCATCTTAACTTCTGCTTTTTTATCTTTTCATAATATAACATAGATATTCCTCCTCTTTATTACCTACCTTATTCAATACCTAAATTATAGATTAAATCCAAATTAATACATATGGATTTACCTTACAGTTTTCCAGTATAATCTTACATTTTTGAAAGATAAAACTTATTCAAAGATTAATATAAAATTCTTTATACATGACAAAAAGCCCTTGAAAATCTATTATTCCAAGGGCCTTTTTAATAAGGGTTTTAATGGTAAATATTTATATTATAATTATAAAAACATATATAAATTAAACATTGAATAACATGTCTTCATAAGTAGGTATTGGCCAGAATTCTTTATCAACTATAGTTTCAAGCTTATCTGCATCTCTTCTTAAAGTATCCATTTGTGTAAATACTTCATATCTATACATCTTAGCTAATTCAGCCATGTCTCCTGTAAAGCTTTCAGCTTTTTCTACTGCAGTTTCAAGAAGCTTGATGTTTTTATTTAATGAAGCT
>JAQXTC010000158.1 GCA_029219285.1 Clostridiaceae bacterium | reverse complement strand
TATTTACAGCCTTAATAATTGTGCCTAGTTCTATTGTTTATTATATTTATGTAGATATAAGTGCAACATTTTTCATATATATGATTGTAGCATTTTTATTCATTCCAGTAATACCCATAATTCTAGCTTCTGTTATAGCCTCTATTTTAAGCTTTATAGCAACTAGATCACAGCATAAAAATATATTCATAATTGTTTTAAGTTTAGCTTTTATTGTAGTATTTATGGCATTATCAGCTAAAATGAAAGATGTTATTAATTATATAGTTGAAAATAGCAGTTCAATTTCCGAAGCCATAAGTAAAATATATCCACCAGCGTTTTATTATAGTGATGCACTAAAAAACTTTAGCTTCATATCTTTGTTTAAGATGATATTATGGGCAGTAGTACCATTTATTATATTTATATTTGCCTTTGCTAAAAGCTACAAATATATAAATATAAAAATTAGAGAAAACCATCAAAACTTAAATTATAAGTTAACTGATTCCAAGGTTTCAAGTAAGGTTAATGCCATATTCAAAAAGGAATTTAAAAGATATTTGTCTTCACCTATATATGTATTAAATACTTCATTAGGTTTACTTTTAATAATTATAGTTGCAGTAGTTTCAATAATTATGGGAAGTGATACTTTAATTGCCACACTAACAAAATCTAGTGAAGCAGATCTTTTAGCTATGAAAAAAACTATAGAAGGAATTTTGCAGTATGTACCACTAATTATTATATCCTTTGGAGTTGGACTTTCATGTACTACAGGTTCAGCAATTTCCCTTGAAGGTAAGAATTTTTGGATATTAAAAACATCACCTATAAAGGCTATAGATGTGTTAAAAGGAAAGATTTATGTTAATTTAGTATTATCATTATCAACAATAATAATTGCAACATTACTTTTTGACATAAGCTTTAATCTAACATTTATAAATATGATTTGGACAATATTAATTTCAAGTTTGTTAGCAGTATTTGTTGCAGTATCAGGAATTATAATTAACTTGTACTTTCCAAATTTAACTTGGACTAATGAGACTAAGGTAGTTAAGCAAAGTATAAGTTCAATGCTAAGTATATTCTTAGGTTTAGTTTTAGTAGTAATAATTGTGGGATTAAGCTATGTGGGAATTAAGTATTTACAAATAACTAATATAACAATATATTTAGTTGCCATTACAATATTATTTTTATTCTTAGATGCAGTAAGCATTATGGTTTTAAAGAATAAGGGAACTAAATTATTTTATAAATTAAGCTGTTAAAATGAAAATTATTTGCGAGATAGGTCTTTAAGGCCTATCTTTTTTTTGACTATAGTATGAGGTAAGTTATATAATGATGTAATATGCATTTTTGGGATTAAATTGAATTTGTTTTTTATCAAAGGAGGGAAGAAAAAATGCGAACTAAACATGTTATTGTAGAAGACTATAATCCTATGTGGAAGGAAGAATTTCAAAAGATAAAGAATGAATTATTAAAGGTGTTAAAAGATAAGGTTATTTCTATTGAACACGTAGGAAGTACATCAGTAGAGGGTTTAAGTGCCAAACCAATAATCGACATAGATGTAGTAATAGATAATAATTTAGCTGAAGTTATAAAAGCTTTAGAATCAATAGAATATATTTATGAAGGCGATTTAGGTGTAAGTGGTAGATACGCCTTTAAATATGAGAATAAACCTGAATTTATGGTTCATCATTTATATGTATGTAAAAAGGATAATGAAGAGCTTCATAGACATATAACCTTTAGAGATTATTTAAGAAAACATGCTGATGATCGGGAAGATTATAGCCAAATAAAAAAGGAAATGGCTAAGAAATATCCAGAAGATATCGAATCATATATTGAAGGGAAACAGCCAATAATTGATGCAATTTATAAAAAATGTGGACTAGCATAATATGTATAAAAAGCTTCTTTGAATAAGGTAGATAATATCTTATCTACCTATTTTTCTAACTAACAATCACAGTCTTTGTGATGAACACATTTTACGAATTCACAGTAATTAGCATTAGCACATTCTCTAGCTTTAATGGATTTTTTAATATTTTCTAAAGCTTTTTCTAATAAGCAAAGAGTATCAGCTAAGAATTCATTTTCTTTAGCGTAATTTGCCATTGCAGCATCAAAAGATTTTTGGCATTTGCAAGGAATCTTTATACAAAGTTTATCTAAAATACAATTAGCGTTGTCAATTTTTTCATCAGCTTTTTCATTTAATTGGATAGCAT
>JAQXTC010000157.1 GCA_029219285.1 Clostridiaceae bacterium | reverse complement strand
TGTTATGAAAATAGATGATGCTATAAAGAAAATAGTCGTAAAGGAAAATTTAACTGAAGAAGAAAGCAGAGGGGTTATAAATGAAATAATGAGGGGAGAAGCTAATAATACTCAAATCGGAGGATTTTTAATTGGCCTAAGAGTTAAAGGCGAGACTTCAACAGAAGTTTTAGGTGCAGTAAAAGCATTAAGAGATAATATGGAAACTTGTGATGTTGTAGATAGAGAGCATTTAATAGATACATGTGGTACGGGAGGAGATGGCGGAAAGACCTTCAATATATCAACAGTTGTGGCAATTATAGCAGCAAGCGGTGGAGCTAAAGTTGCTAAACATGGTAACAGGGCAGTTTCTAGTAAAAGTGGTAGTGCAGATGTTTTAAGTGAACTTGGAATAAAGATTGATTATGATAAGGAAAAAAGTAAAGAACTTATCGAAGAGAAAGGAATGTCATTTCTTTTTGCACAGCAATATCATAAGGCAATGAAGAATGTTGGACCTGCCAGAAGAGATTTAGCAACAAGGACTTTATTTAATTTGCTTGGGCCTTTAGCAAA
Organism: Clostridiaceae bacterium; assembly: GCA_029219285.1. Lineage (GTDB taxonomy): Bacteria > Bacillota > Clostridia > Clostridiales > Clostridiaceae > Clostridium. The sequence continues at coordinate 14,359 of JAQXTC010000157.1, read as the reverse complement.
CCCAGCGCCAATAACTGGACAACTTTTGGGGATTTATGATGAGAAATTAGTAAAGACAGCAGGTAAAGTATTAATGGATTTAGGCCTTGATAGAGCAATGGTGGTTCATGGTGATGATGGTTTAGATGAAATTACTAATACAACAACTACTACTGTTTGTGAAGTAAGTAATGGAAGGTTAAAAGAATATAAAATTGATCCCAATGATTATGGCTTTTCTAAAATTGATATAAAAGAAATTGAAGGAGGTTCACCTAAGGAAAATGCTGAGATTATAATTAATATTTTAAAGGGTGAAAAGGGTCCTAAGAGAGATATAGTTGTTTTAAATTCAGCAGCTGCTTTATATGTTTCCAAGATAACAGATTCCTTTGAAGATGGTATAAAGCTTGCAGAAAAGCTTATAGATTCAGGAAAGGCCTATGATAAGCTACAGGAACTTATTGTTTAGGATATGGTAAAAAGATGATATTAGATGAAATATGTTTAAAAAAGAGAAAAAGAATTGCAGAAAGAAAAAAGAGTGTTGCAATAGATGAATTATATAAGGAAGCTATAAATCATATGAACTTTGAGAATAAGTTTAAAGACGCATTGGCTAAAAAAGAATTTTCTATTATTGGAGAGTATAAGAAAGCTTCACCATCAAAAGGAATTATAGTTGATGAATTTAATATAGAAAATATAGTTGAATTTTATGAAGAATTAAAGGTAGATGCTTATTCGGTATTAACTGAAGAGGATTATTTTAAAGGTTGTGATGACTATTTAAAGAAGGTGAAATTTTTAACTAACCTTCCTATATTAAGAAAAGATTTTGTGGTGGATTTTTATCAAATTTATGAAGCTAGACTTTTAGGGGCATCAGCAGTTTTACTAATTGTAGCTGTTTTAGGCAATGAATTAAAAAAGTATTACGATGAATGCAGAAAATTAGATTTAATGCCTTTAGTTGAAGTTCACAATAAAGAAGAACTTAATATAGCACTTGAAGCAGGGGCAGAAATAATAGGAATAAATAATAGGAATTTAAAAAATTTCCAAACTACTTTAGATACTACATTGGATTTAATTGAATTTGTTCCTAAGGATAAAGTTATTATTTCAGAAAGTGGAATAAAAACTATTGAAGATTTAAAAATAATTAAGGATTGTGGGGCAGATGGAGTATTAATTGGTGAAATGTTTATGAGAAATAGAAACAATGATATTTTCAAAGAGCAATTTAATGAATTTAGGAGTTGATTGTTTTATGAAGGTAAAGATATGTGGAATAACAAGAATAGATGAAATTCATCATTTAAATAAATTGAAACCAGACTATATTGGATTTGTGTTTGCTGAAAGTAAAAGAAGAGTATCTAAGGAACAGGTTACAAAGCTTATTAAATTTGTTGATAAGAATATAAAAGTGGTTGGGGTATTTAGAAATAATAATAGAGAATTTATTGAAGAAATAATAAAGGATATTCCCTTATATGCTATCCAACTACATGGGAGTGAAAATAAAGAGTTTATAAATTATTTTAAAGAAAATTATTCATGCCATGTTTGGAAGGGAGTATCAATTGAGAAAGAAGAGGATTTAATAGAGGCATTAAATCTTCCGGTTTCAGCTTTGATTTTAGATGGCAAAAAACCAGGAAGTGGAAGAGTTTTTCCGTGGCATTATTTAGATAAGGTTGAAGTGAAGAAGAAAATCCTACTTGCGGGAGGAATTAACGAAGGCAATATACAAGAAGCGTTAAAGATTGATTGTATAGAGGGAATCGATGTTTCTTCAGGCGTTGAAAGTATGGTCAAAGGAGTTAGAAAAAAGGATCCAATTAAGATGAAAAAAATTATAGAAAAAGTGAGGGAGAACAAAATGAAGGGGAAATTTAATGATTTTGGTGGACAATATGTTCCAGAAAGTTTAATGAATGCTTTGATAGAATTAGAAGATAGTTTTTATAAAGCAATTGATGATCAAGATTTTATAAAGGAGTATAAATATTATCTTAAAGATTATGTAGGTAGAGAAAGTCCTCTTTACTTTGTTGATAATGTAACAAGGGATTTAGGGGGAGCAAAGGTTTATTTAAAAAGAGAAGATTGTAATCATACTGGTGCTCATAAAATAAATAATGCTATTGGTCAGATTCTTTTAGCAAAGAGAATGGGTAAGAAAAAGGTTATAGCAGAAACAGGGGCAGGGCAACATGGTGTAGCTACTGCAACGGTAGCTGCTAAGTTTAAAATGGATTGTAAAATTTTTATGGGAGAAGAGGATATAAAAAGGCAGGCTTTAAATGTTAAAAAGATGGAACTTTTAGGCGCAGAAGTAGTACCAGTTAAAAGTGGTAACAGAACTTTAAAGGATGCTGTAAATGAAGCGATAAGATATTGGGTATCTAATGTGGAGGACACATATTATGTAATGGGAACAGTAGCAGGGCCACATCCATACCCAATAATGGTTAGAGAATTTCAAAAAATAATCGGTCATGAAGCTAAGAAACAGATATTAGAGAAAGAAGGAATACTTCCAGAGGTACTTATTGCACCAGTGGGTGGCGGAAGTAATGCTATGGGGTTGTTTTATGAATTTGTAGAGGATAAAAGCGTAAGGCTTATAGGTGTAGAAGGAGCAGGTGAGGGTCTTGAAACTGGTAATCATGCTGCAGCTTTTGCGAGTAAAGAAAAAGGTATTCTTCATGGAATGATGAGTTATGTTTTAAAGGATGAAGATGGACAGATAAAAGAGGCTTATTCAATATCAGCCGGTTTGGATTATCCATCTGTAGGGCCAGAACATGCTTATTTATCTGAAATAAATAGAGCAGAGTATGTGAGTGTAACTGATAAAGAAGCTGTTGATGCATTTCTTTATTTAACGAAGCAAGAAGGTATAGTTCCTGCTTTAGAGTCTTCCCATGCAGTAGCCTATGCAAGAAAAATAGTACCTACACTTCCTAAGGATAGTATCGTAATAATTAATGTTTCAGGAAGAGGGGATAAAGATATGGATGCAATATTAAAGTATATGGAGGAACATGATTATGAATAGAATCGATACTATAATGCAAAAATTAAAGAAAGAAAATAAAAAAGCTCTAATCCCATTTATAGCTTGTGGAGCGCCTTCTGTAGAGGAAACTGTTGATAATGTAATAAAATTAGATGAAGCCGGTGCAGATAAAATTGAAATTGGTATACCTTTTAGTGATCCATTGGCAGATGGTGCAGTAATTCAAAATGCATATACTAAAGCTTTGAAAAATGGGGTTAAAGTTAAAGATGTATTTGAAGTAGGAAGGCATGTAAGAGAAAAAAGTCAAGTGGGCTTAATAATAATGGTTTACTACAATCTTATATATTGTAGAGGTGTTGATAAATTTATAAAGGAAGCTGCTGAATCTGGCTTCGATGGTCTTATAGTTCCAGATATTCCTTTAGAAGAGAGAAAAGAACTTAAATATAAATGTGAAGAGAATGGTATTTATCTAATACCATTAGTTGCGCCAACATCTAAAGAAAGAATATCTAAGATTGTAGATGGAGCTAGAGGTTTTGTATATTGTGTGTCATCTATTGGTACTACAGGTGAAAGAAATTCATTTAGTGCAAATTTGAGTGAATATTTGAGTATTGTTAAAAGTAATACTCAAATACCTATATGTTTAGGTTTTGGTATCTCTTCTACAGAAGCTGTAAATAAAGTTAAAAGCCATTGTGATGGTGTAATAGTTGGTAGTGCAGTAGTAAGAAGACTATCTGAAAATAGAGAAGGAGCTTTTGAATTTGTAAAAGAATTAAAGGCAGAGTGTGAAAGATAAACATTATGGTGAACAAATTTCTTATTCCTTGAATATAATAAAGTAACTATGTAAAGTGTGCTTAAATTATATATTGTTAATATAGAGCAGGGGATAAGGATGGTTATTTATTATGATCAAATAATGAACAGTATAAGTCGAGGAGGATATAAATATATAGGTGATGGCTCTAGCAGAAAAGTATTTGACTTAAAAAATGGTTATGTAATAAAAGTAGCCAAAAATATGGCTGGTATTGGGCAAAATAGAATGGAATCCAAAATATCTAAAAGCGATAATACAGGTCTTTTTGCTAAAGTTAAATATTCCTCCCCTAATTATGAATTTATTATAATGAAAAAAGCAAAGAAAGTTGATGACATCTTATGGGTATGGAGTTATTTTGGTGTATTTGATGCTGTTGAATTCTTAAACCTTGGTGAATTACAAAGAATTAAGTACAAATATGACTTAATGCTTAATGATTTAAATAGAGCCAGCAGCTGGGGAATAGTTGATGGAAAAATGGTTATTATCGATTATGGATACACTAAAAAAATAAGAGAAAAATACTATGCATAAAAGGTAGTATTTATTAAATGAGTTAGCAAAAGGAGCTAACTCTTTTTTTACGTCTAGGTAGGAAAATTGTGAATATTGATGAGAGATACAATTTTATGTTAAAATAAACTTCTGTATTTTAACAAAGGAGAAGATTATTTTGGGTGAAGAGAAACAGTATAATACGTTGACAGTGTTTAAGATGTCCCTACCAATTTTCGTTGAACTATTACTTCAATTATTAGTTGGAAATATAGATCAATTTATGCTTAGTCATTATTCTGAAGGAGCGGTAGCAGCTGTTGGTAACGGGAATCAGATTATTAATATCGTAATTATTTTCTTAAATGTAATGAGTGTATCCACAACAATTCTTGTCTCTAGATATATTGGAGCAAAGGATAAAAAGAAAATTTCAGAAGTGTGTAGTGTATCTGTAGCAGTTATAATTGCAATTAGTGTGTTTATTAGTACAGTTATTTTAGCATTTAGTAAACCGCTTCTTAATATGTTGAATGTACCCCAAGAAATTATAGGAGATGCATCAAGTTATTTAAAGATAATATGTGGATTTATAATAATACAAGGATTATATTTGACTATAGCCTCAGCGCTTAGAAGTTATACATTAATGAAAGATGTTATGATTGCATCAATAATAATGAATGTTATTAATGTAATAGGAAATGCAATATTAATAAATGGGTTATTTGGTATGCCAAGACTTGGTGTTAAAGGAGCAGCTATATCAACAAATATAAGTAAGGCTATTGGACTAGCTATTTTGATTATTATATTTGCTAAAAAGACAGATGCAAAAATAGGATTGGAATATTTAAGAACTTTTCCTAAAAACACTTTGAAAAAGCTATTATATATAGGTTTGCCTTCTGGTGGAGAAGAAATGGCATATAGTATGTCGCAAGTAGTTATTTTAATGTTTATAAATCTTTTTGGGACAACAGTGATAGCAACGAAGGTTTATGCAAGTATGTTAGCAAATGTAGCTTATGTATATACAATGTCGATAACGCAAGCTACGCAGATAGTCATTGGACATCTTGTAGGGTCGAAGCAGATAGATAAAATTGAAGAACGTGTAAAATATACTACGTTCATATCAATGGCCGTATCTCTTACAGTAACAATTATAATTTATTTTAATAGTGATACCATATTTGGTATTTTTACAGATAATGCTGAGATACTATCATTAGGTAAGAAAATAATTTTTATAGAGTTATTTTTAGAAGTAGGACGTGCTGTAAATATTGTTATGACAAGATGTTTGTTGGCTATGGGGGATGTTTTAGTACCAGCTATTGTAACATCAATTTTTGCATGGGTTGTAGCGGTAGTATTCTCATATATATTTGGGGTAAGATGGGGATATGGATTAGTTGGAATCTGGATTGCTATGGCATTGGATGAAGGTATTAGAGCCATCATATTTACAACAAGATTTTTAAATGGTAAATGGAAGAGAAAGTTAATAGAAGGATAGAAAAGAAAACTAAGAATTTAAGGTGTTAAATTCTTAGTTTTTTATTTAATCAGTTGGTGAATATGATGTGATAAGGATACATGTACAATCTATGTTAGGATTTAATTTTAAATTATCAATGGCATAATTTTTTAATTCATCATTTATTTTTTTGCCATAAAGTGTACATATGCCCTCTACATTTGCTTTATTATCTTTTACTTCATTATTATAAAAGAAAAATATGCCTTTTCCGTTAGAGTATCCAAAATATACTCTATATTTTATTTTTGCAGTATCTTTTATAGAATTATATTCATCAAATGTAGCAAGATAATCTTTATCATCTTTCGTTATAATGTAATAAGGCACACTTTGAATATCAGTAATTGTATAATTTTCATGTAAATCTATATGAGTGTTAGGTGTATCATGAAAGTTTTTGTTGTAAGTACTATTATTAGTAGTGTTAGTATTATCGTTAAAAAGATGAAATCCAAAACTTAAAATAATTAAGCTAATGCAAATAATTAAAGGTCTTGGAATAGAGTGATAATTAAATCTTTCAAATATACTTCTTTTATGTTTTTTTCTTTGCAGTAAATATTCAGCATTTTTATTTTTTAAGTCGTCAGCTAGATTAAAAAAGTTAAAGTTATATTTTAATTTATGGTTAATTACTTTTAGTTTTAGATTCAAATCTATATTGTTTATATATTTTTTAAAGAAAGCATATTTGATATTTGATAGCTTTTCAAAAAGAATACGAGCTTCTTTAAATCTATCTAAATGATAGTAGCATAATGCAGTCATAATTAAAATTTCATCTGTTTTTATGTTGAAATCATTATACAAAGGCTCTAAATAGTTTATTGCAGTATTATATTGCTTGCTACTGCAGTAAAGTTTACTTAAATTAATCATAGCCTTAATATCACTTTTATTTATTTTAACAGCTTTGCTAAACATATCTAAAGCTAAATTGTATTTATTTAGACTTAGATAGGTGTAGCCATATAAGTCAAAAAGGCATTCATCAAAATTGCAGAGTTTATTAGCTTCATTTAACTCTTCAATGGCATCATACATTCTATTATTTGAAATAAGAATAAATGCATTAAGTCTATGTTTTAAATATAAATCAACATCTTTTAGTGTAATATTTTTTATAAAATCATATGATAATTGAGTAGAATATCCCATTATTTTTATTAGATCTATAAGTTGGTTACTCGCATTATATCTTGATGAATTTTCTGATAAAGAAAAATAATTATCTATTAATGACCAAGTTTCTAGTGATATATGACTATTTTTTAATAAAAATATAATTGTATATTCTTCAATGGATTTAAGTGTTACCAAATCCCAAAAAGGTATTTTATTTAATAATTGATTCCAGCTTTCAATGTTATATCTTTGATTAATATTTAGATATAAGTTATTTAGGCTTCTTTTGTATGTAGATAAATTATAATAGTTTTCTTCATCATCATTAATTTCTTTATTAATATAAGTAATTACAGTAGAACTATCATTATGTTCATCTATTTTTGTATTTTCAATATCTTTTATATGACTAAAGTTGAATTTGTGAGAGCCATACAAATTAGAATCAGATAAAAGTGATGAATTATGTAAATTCTCTTTATTAATTTTATTATGTGTATTTGCAAGTTGAGTGTTGTTATCAATAAGGTTAGAATGAACACTTTTATTCTTTTTTGCAATTTTACAAGCTTTATTATAGGCTTCCCTTAATCTCTGATATCCTTCGGGATCGTCTTCAGGATTATGTTCTTTTAGAAGAGAGGCGTAAGTTTTTTTGATTTCTTTTAAACTGCTATTTTCAGGAATATTTAAGATAACCCATGGATTCATTAGTTAAGCTCCATTTCTATAGAATTCAAAATTTCATTTAATTTTATATAGGCTTCATTGATTACTTTGGGATTTTGAGAATCCAAAGCGGCATCAAATTGAGCTAAAATATTAGCAATATATTCTCGTAATTCTCCTGTGCATTCTTGATATAAACGTTCACCTTTAGCAATAAGAAGTCTATTTTTTGCTTGATCTCTAGGATGAATCTTAATCTCTTTTAATTTAGCTAAACGATTTTTAATTTCTTCATCTGATAAAGTGATATCTGAATTTTGGATGACAAGAGATTGTTTTTGACCGGTTTTTTTAATAGTGGTTTCTACTTCTAAAATTCCATTGATATCGTAAGTAAATCTAACATCAAAAGTTGGTAGTCCGTTTTCAGTGTAAGGCATAGTTAGATTAAGTTCTCCAAGCTTTAAATTATCTTTAACCATTCTATTTTCACCTTGATAAATTTGAACACGTACATTTTTTTGATTTTTAGTACTTGGAACAAAAGTTTCTACTTTACTAAAAGGAATTGGAGTATTACGTTCTATAATAGGACTAAAATATCCAGAAGATGAGGAATTAGCACCCAAATCTTTCACCACTTCAATTCCTAGTGTATAAGGACAAACATCAGTTAATATTTTTTCTTTAAGATCTGAATTCCTTTCTTTTAATGCTGCTTGAATAGCGGCTCCAAGGGCTACAGCTTCATCTGGATTTATATTGGTAAAAGGAAGTTTATGAAATAATTTTGTTACACAAGATTTAACTAGTGGCATTCTAGTTGATCCACCAATAAGAATAACAGCATCTAATTCATCTGGTGACAAATCAGCATCATTTAATGCTCTTATTATTGGTTTTCTAAGTCTTTCAATTAAGCTATTACATAATTTTTCAAAATCTATTCTACTTATTTCAAGTTCTAATTCTTCATTATTGTAATTAAGTTTCATCTTTGCAGTTTGATTATTTGTTAAATTTCTTTTACATATTTCTGCTTGTTTATAAAGTGCGGATACTGTTTTTGAATCAAGTGAGAATAAGCTTAAATTGAACTTATTAAGAAAATAGGAAGATAAGCATTTATTAAAATCTTCACCACCTAAAAAGTTATCGCCAGCAATAGACTTTACTTCCATGACATCATCAAAAAATTCAAGGATAGATATATCAAAAGTACCTCCCCCTAAATCGAATATTAAAAATTGAGTGTCATCATTTGTCTCATTTAAACCGTAAGCTAATGCAGCAGCAGTTGGTTCACTAATTAATCTTTCTACATAAAGTCCGGCTAATTCAGCTGCATTTTTTGTTGCTTTTCTTTGTTTATCATTAAAGTAAGCAGGAACACTTATTACGGCTTCTGTAACTTCTTCATTAAGATACTGCTCTGCATCTTCTTTTAATGATTTTAATATGAAAGAAGATAATTCCTCTGGTGTGAATTTATAGTTTCCGAGAGAAAATTCTTTTTTTGTTCCCATAAATCTTTTGAAATTTGCAGCAGTTAATTCTGGATGCGTAATAAGTCTTTCTTTTGCAATTTTACCAATTAGTAATTGACCATTTTCATCAACACTAACTACTGATGGTGTTAAAAATTCATCTAAAGAATTTGGTATTAATGTTGCTTTTTTATCTTTCCATACAGCAACTAAGCTATTTGTTGTTCCTAAATCTATTCCGATTGTAGCCATATATATCACCTCATTTTATTTATAGCAATATTATACATTAATGGACATAATCAATAAAACAGATAATTTATAGATTGCATTCTGTTAATTAAGTATAATCAATTATATTACTTTGATTTTTTGCGTAGTTTTTTATTATAATATATTGATATATAAATTAGGTTTAGGAGGAAATTATGGCGATAAGTACATCTATTAAAGAAAAAAGTAAAGTTAAAATAAAAGAACCTAAAAGATATAAGGTAGTAATGTATAATGATGATTTTACTCCAATGGAGTTTGTCGTATTTATATTGATGAATATATTTAAAAAAAGTGAAAATGAATCTGTGAAAATAATGATGACAGTACATAAGGGTGGAAGTGCTGTTGTTGGAACTTATTCTTATGATATAGCCAAGACAAAAGCTGAAACAGCAATTAGAACGGCAAGAGAAGAAGGATATCCTTTTAGAGTAAAGGTTGAAGAGGCTTAGGAGGAAAAAGATTTGAGATTTTCTAAAGTAATGGAAGAGATTTTTGATAATGTAATAAAGTTTGCTGAAGAGAAAAAACACGAATATGTAACAGCAGAACATTTACTTTATATAATTACATTTAATAAGAAATTTATTAAGGTTTTTGAAAGTTGTGAAGGAGACATAAAAACATTAAGGCATAATTTAGAAGAGTATTTAAATAGTAATATTGAAGTAATAGAAGAAGGAAATCCGGAGGTTAGTTATAGTTTAAATGAGCTTATATCTAAGGCAGCAATTCAAGCACAGGCATCAGAAAAGGATGAAATAGACCTTATTCATATAGTAAACGAAATAATGGATTTAAATGAAAGCTATGCATCGTATTATATTCTTACACAAGGAGTCAATAAAACTGAACTTATAACAGCTTTTTGTGAAGAGGAAGACTATATAGAAAAGGAAGAAGCAGAAGTTTCTAAAGAAGAAAGTTTGGAGCAAAAGGATACAAAATGGCAAAAGTATGTTACATGTTTAAATGATTTTGTTGATACTTTACCACCACTTATAGGAAGAGAAAAAGAAATTGAAAGAACAATACAGATTCTATGTAGAAAATATAAGAATAATCCTATACATATAGGAGAAGCTGGAGTAGGAAAAACAGCAATAACAAGTGGTCTAGCTAGACTTATTAATGAAGGTAAGGTTCCAGATAAACTTAAAGGTGCAAAGATTTTTTCTTTAGATCTTGGTGGAATGCTTGCCGGAACACAATATAGAGGTGATTTTGAGAAGAGATTAAAGTCAATAATGGAAGGGGTAAAACAATTTGAAAATCCAATTATTTATATTGATGAAATCCATAATATAGTTGGTGCTGGAGCAATTAATGGCGGTGGCTTTGATGCTTCCAATATGTTGAAACCTTATCTTACTGATGGAAGTATTAGATTTATTGGGGCAACAACCTATGAAGAATTTAATAAATACTTTGCAAAGAGCAAGAGTCTTATTAGAAGATTTCAAAAGATAGATATCAAAGAACCTTCAATAGATGAGGCAATAGAAATAATAACTGGATTAAAATCCTTTTATGAAGATTTTCATAATGTGAAATATGCAAAAGGCGCAATAGAGCATGCAGTAATATTAAGTGATAAATATTTGAATGAAAGATATTTACCAGATAAAGCCATTGATCTTATTGATGAAGCAGGTGCATATAGGGTGATGCATCCTACTAAGAAGAAAGTTCAGACTGTGGATAAAAAATTAATTGAAGAAGTTTTATCAAAGACTTGTAATATACCAAAAGAAACAGTAGAGACTGATGAAGTTAAAAAGTTATCTGTTCTTGAAAAGAAAATAAAAGAACAAGTATATGGCCAAGATGAAGCAATAGAAAGTGTTGTTAATGCAATAAAGTTATCAAGGGCAGGATTAAATGATGATAATAAGCCAATAGCAAGCTTGCTTTTTGTAGGACCTACTGGAGTTGGAAAAACAGAAATTGCTAAGGTTTTATCTAAAACTTTAGATATAGAATTAATTAGGTTTGATATGAGTGAATATGTTGAAAAGCATACAGTAGCTAAACTTATAGGTGCACCAGCTGGCTATGTTGGATATGAAGAAGGTGGATTATTAACAGCTGCCATAAGGAAAAATCCACATGCAGTTTTATTGCTGGATGAAGTAGAGAAAGCACATCCGGATATATTTAATGTGTTACTACAAGTTATGGATTATGCTACACTTACTGATAATCAAGGTAAAAAAACAGATTTTAGAAATGTTATTCTTATTATGACTTCTAATGCAGGGGCAAGTAGTGTTGGTAAATCATTAATAGGCTTTGGAGAAAGAGAAATAAGTAGAACAGCAATTGATGAAGCTGTCAAAAAGACATTTACTCCTGAATTTAGAAATAGGCTTAGCAAAAAGATTGTATTCAACTCTTTAAACAGTAAAATGGCAACTATGATAGTGAAAAAACAGTTTAAAATACTTAATGAAAAGCTATCTGATAAGAATATAAAACTTAATGTTACCAAAGCTTGTATTAAGTATATTGAAAATAAAGGTACAAGTCAGGAATATGGAGCAAGGGAAATAAGTAGAATTATTAATAGTGAAATTAAACCACTATTGGTTGATAAAATATTATTTGGAGATTTGAAAAAAGGTGGAGAGTGTGTCATCGATTTTGATTATAATAAAATAATAATAAAATAGTCTTTTGCCAGGCATTTATTTGCTTGGCATTTTTCTTTGAAATCACAACAAATTAGATTATCAAAAAGAAAATGTAAACGATGATAGATAATTAAAATGCTTTGATTTTAAAGGTAAAGTTGACAAATGTATAATATAAGAGAGAAATGTTTGACAAATAACTTAAAAGGAAATATTATGTATACAATGCAATTATTTCTAAGATTAAATAAAAACGGGGGCAAATGAAATGAATGGATTATTAATTGTTGGCGTCGCAATTGTAGTTTTAGTTGCGGCATATGTATTTTATGGCAAGTGGCTTGCTAATAAGTGGGGAATAGACATTAATCGAAAGACACCAGCTTATGAATTTGAAGATGGAGAAGATTATATTCCAACACCAAAAGCTGTTGTATTTTCACATCAATTTTCATCTATAGCAGGTGCAGGCCCTGTAACAGGTACAATAATAGCTGCTATGTTTGGTTGGGTACCAGTACTATTATGGGTTTTAGTTGGTGGTGTTTTCTTTGGAGCTGTACATGATTTTGGGGCTCTATATGCATCAGTTAAAAATGAAGGAAAGTCTATTGGATTTATTATTGAAAAGTACATAGGAAAAACAGGTAAGAAATTATTTTTACTATTTGCTTGGATATTATCATTACTTGTTGTTGCAGCTTTTGCTGATATGGTAACAGGTACATTTAATGGTTATGCAGCAGATGGAAGTTTAAATACTCCTAACGCAGCAGCAGGATCAATCTCAATGCTTTTCATTGGTGTTGCAATGGTATTTGGTTTATATGTTAAGTATAGAAAACCAAGTCAATTAGTTGAATTTATTATTGGAATCATATTATTAGTAGCAATGCTTATTATAGGAATTGCTTATCCATTATATTTAACAAAACAAGAATGGACTATAGTTGTTTTTGCTTATCTTTTCTTAGCATCAATTACACCAATGTGGCTTTTAATGCAACCAAGGGATTATCTGAGCACATTCTTATTAATAGGAATGATAGTTGGAGCTGTATTTGGTATAGTAGTTGCTAAACCAGATATGAATTTAAATGCATTTAATGGATTTGTTGTTAATGGAAAGATGTTATTTCCTACATTATTTGTAACTATAGCTTGTGGAGCTGTATCTGGATTCCATAGCTTAGTTTCATCAGGTACATCATCAAAAACAGTAAAAAATGAAAGAGATATGGTAGGTATAGGTTTTGGGGCAATGCTTATTGAATCATTACTTGCAGTTATAGCTTTAGTTACTGTTGGTGCAAAAGCAACAGGTGGACAAATGCCAGATGGTACACCATTTTCTATTTTCGCATCAGGTGTTGCAGGATTTTTAGGATTATTAGGAATTCCAGAACATGTAGCAACTTGTATAATGACAATGTGTGTTTCAGCTTTAGCTTTAACATCATTAGATTCTGTTGCACGTATAGGTAGAATGTCATTCCAAGAATTCTTTATAGAGGATGATATAACTGAAAAGAATATGACTACATTCCAAAAGATAGTTACTAATAAGTATTTTTCAACTGTACTTACTTTAGGATTAGGATTACTTCTTTCACTTGGTGGATATAATAATGTATGGGCATTGTTTGGATCAGCTAACCAATTGTTATCAGCTTTAGTATTAATAACACTTGCTGTATTCTTGAAGGTTACTGGACGTGAAGGAAAGATGCTTTATATACCTATGTTTGCAATGTTAGCAGTTACATTTACAGCTTTAGCACAAGCAATGATAGGTATATTTACAAAGATAGTTGAAAAAGGTGAATTTACATTCTTAACAGATGGATTGCAATTAATTTTAGCAGTACTTTTATTGGCTTTAGGTTTCTTAGTTGCAAAATCATCATTTAAAAAATTGTTTGGTAAAGAAAAAAATCAAGTAAGTGAAGCAGTATAATAAAATAAGATATAAATAGCAATAAGTGATAATAAAAAGAGGCATATAATAAAGAAAGCTTATAGACAAATTGTCTACAAGCTTTCTTCTTTTTTATCTATATAAGATTTAATTTGATATGTTATAAAGATTGCAAATAAACATAAGTTAAGTAAAATATTTTCTCCAGTAATAGTAATAGTATTGCCATTAATTACAGTAAATGAATTGAAAATAACATTATATAAATTGTAGATTAATAAGATTGATGATATTAATCCCATCATATAAATAATAGTTTTTGGCTGTCCATCATTTGAAAAATAGACACCTTTTATAATCATTTC
>JAQXTC010000156.1 GCA_029219285.1 Clostridiaceae bacterium | reverse complement strand
AATACCTTCCCATGAACTTTGGTTGAATGACTTATCATCAATTGTACCTGAATCAGTAACCATACCAACCTTTAATGCATTTTCAGAGCTTGTACTACTTGAACTTCCACAACCAGCCATTAAACCAGTTACTAAAAGTGTTGCTAATGTAATAGCAATTGATTTCTTTTTCACTTGTGACCCCTCCACATATTATTTAGTTATATACACTACAATACGATATATTCAAACACTTAACAAAATATATTTCGTGTTCATCATCAAATATCGCAGTTTCTGATATTATTTTATACTTATTATTCGTCATTTGCAATAGTAAGTTGAACATTTTCTGACTTTTTTTTATTAATGTTCTTGTTTTTCTGTTTTTTTATTTCAAATTGCAACAAAATATTTACTCAAAATGTTTGAAAACATCATCTTTTGTTAATAATAACCATATATCTTATTAGTTTTTCATAGTTCGCTTAAATTTTGCCTTATTGTCATATATGAATCTCCTTATAATTGCATTAAAAAAGGATGGATTACTCAAATCCATCCTTAATATTCGTATCAAATTCTATAAATGTCCGAAAACTCAATACCAATTTTCTCTAAAGTCCCATAATTTTGATGGCCTTTTTTTAAGACCAAATCGCTTTCATCCATAACTATGTTAGGTAGTTTTACTAAGAAAACAGAACCTTTAGTACTTGTTTCTTCAACCATAACAACACCTTCATGTGATTCAACAATTGATTTAACTAAAGCTAACCCTATTCCACTACCTTCACTATTTCTATTTAGGGATTTATCACCTTGCACAAATCTCTTAAATATTTTAGTTTTCATATTTTCCGGAACACCTATACCTGTATCTTTAACTCTAATATCTACCCATTTATCACTAATCTTTATATCAACTAAAATCTTACCACCTTTGTCAGTGAACTTAATTGCATTAGATATTAAATTCAGTATTACTCTCTCCATTTGTTCTGGAGCACATTTTATTTTGTGTTCCTCCACAGTTGTATCAAACATTATATCAATACCATATGCCTCAACATAATTTACAACAGACATAGTTATATCCTCAACTAACATTACAATATCATAATTACAAAAATCCATTTGTACATAATTAGATTTTATATTAGTGACATCGATTATATTATTTACAAGCCTTAATATTCTTAGTATATTTTGTTTTATACCTTTTTCATATTTATTGTAACATTCTAAAAATTTATCAGCACCATTAGCTTTTTGATTATGTAACAATTGAATAGTAGAATATATTATGTTTATTGGTGTTCTTACTTCATGGGATATATTGGCAAAGAATTCGATTCTACTCTTATCTGTTTCTTTGATAACTTCATATTTAGTTTTTAGTTTCTTCATTTCTTCTTTTAGTGTAAGGTTTCTACAAACTCCTAAATATCCGCCACAACTTCCATCTTCACAAATTATTTTCTTAAATATTGATTGTGCATATAATGCCTCACCATTTTTACATTTAAGTTTGAATTTTATTGGTTGACTTTTGTCTTTGCCACTTAAAACAAAGTTTCTTATTTCTTTAAAACCACTTAACATAAAGTCTTCATAGTGAACGCCAATTATCTTATCATTTTTATCATAGCCTAATGTTTTTAATGTTGATTTGTTTACAAATGTAATAATTCCCTTGTCTGTAACACTAATAATAAGATCCATTATATTATCCATTACTGCCTTGTGTTTTGATTCACTAATTTTTATAGCTTCATTTATTTTATAACTTTCCGTTATATCTTTAAGATATATTATAAACTTAGAAGTGTTTTGAGGGTATATTTTATTAATTGTAAATGTGAACACACTGCCATCATCACTTTCAATAATTGTTTCATAACAACCTCTATTCCATATTTCATTTTTAATAAGTGGAATATCAATCATTGTCTTTTTTAATCCTAGCTTATTTAGCATCTCTTCATTATTCCACTTATTTTTATTCATCTTATCTCTAAGTATTTTGTTTAGATATATAATTTCCCTATTGACATTAAAAATAAGTACATATTCACTTTTATTATTTTCTGCTGCATTATAAAACATCTCTAAATCATGCTCTATTGTTCTAGTTTCAAAGTGCACTAAAATAAGTTTCATAAATAGCCCTACAATCAATATTATAAAACTAAATAATGTTAACATTAACGATATATTATATGATATTTCATAAGGGTAGAAATTAAATTGCAGAATAGCTCCCCCACAAATTGTTCCTATTGATAATGAAAAGACTGAATATAATACTCTATTTTCAATCAAACTCTTTTTTATTAATTTTATTATTAAGTAACTTTGAATAAAGAAAAATATAATTCTTATACATGTTATCACATTACTATAAATAAAGAATTTTCTGTTATTTACAGATATAATCTCATATACGCAAATTAATAAAGACATTAGAAAATTAACTAAAGCCGCGCCTTTTTTGTTTTTACACAATTTTTCATATATATTCATTGACGGAAAAACAATAGCTAATAATACAACAGCTTTATATATATTGAATAACAGAAAACTACTTAATTGTGCTGTTTTATAGCTTAAATGTTGTTTATTTATAAATAAATTCATTATATATTCAAAGGTCACTACCACATAATATTGTGACATGTAAAAAATATTATTATCTTTTAGTATCTTATAAAATATATAAAACCCCAAAATCGATGTACTTGCCAATATAACATTCAACATGGTTATAATATTTTCCATTATGTAGTTCCCTAGGCTCTCTAAAGTTTCAATACTCACAAGCGTGAACATTGATATAAATAATAATGTCAAACTAATTAAAATTATTTTTATAAATCTCTCAGTAATTATATCTTTTTTCTCTTTTGTAAGTTCATAATTCATTCTCATACACCCAATTAAATTTTTATTTTTTTCTCATAGTAATCCCTAAATTCTTATAATAAACTGTACCATTTTCAGTTTCATCACAAATCCAAAATGACTTTTTACGTTCAGCCTCCTTATTAAAATTATCTATATAATTAAGATTTTTCTCAACCTCATTATGAATAGTATACAAATTATTTAGTGACCACATTCGATAATCTTTATCACACTCTTTTAATATATCTATACTGCGTGCTTTTATAAAACTTGGTCCTCTTAAATCCCTTTCCAATCTATTTAATATACTTTGATTTTCTCCAGAATCTAATATACAAAAGTACCCATAGTCAAGAATGCTTCTTATTAATCTACCATAAACTTGTTTCATTTTTATACATACTTGCGGATAATTAACATCCACATATCTTTTATCTTCATAGGTAGTTATTGCCTTAAGTAACGGATCTTCCAAACTCTTATTGGGTATTTTATCTATCATTACGCAAGTTAGTGCATCTCCTGGCACATCAATACCTTCA
This sequence comes from Clostridiaceae bacterium, assembly GCA_029219285.1. Lineage (GTDB taxonomy): Bacteria > Bacillota > Clostridia > Clostridiales > Clostridiaceae > Clostridium. The sequence continues at coordinate 872 of JAQXTC010000156.1, read as the reverse complement.
AAAAAGCCTTTACTGCCAAGGATAACTATCTTTTTATTTTTATCCTTTAAATAAGCAATAGCTTTTTTATTTGTATGCACCTCTATTTGCGTTCCCTGTGTAAGTTCAAAAAGTTCTGATTCTACTCTTTTCTTTCTATTATTATTAGTAAATAACACTAACATATGTCCACTTATTTTATTAGCCATATCAAAAATAAACTTAGCTGTATTTTCAGGAAAAGCTTCACTGTTATAACGCCCTATATCATCTAATAAAAAGATTTTTGTTTGCTTCTTTAAATCAAATGTAGGGTTGACTACATGTTCCTTTGCCACTTTCTGTCCTAATAATTCCTTAATTCTACCAAAGGAATTATTTATCCTCATAGTTGCCGATAAGAAAGTAGTGCTCTTAACATCCTTTAATATTTTTTCATTTACTAGTTCATCAATATTTAAAGGTATATTAGTAATCTTAAAATAACTATAATCCTTGTCTATCTCTATAACCTTAGCATAATCATCCTTGTTTTCTGGCACTTCTAAGAATTTATCTATTACATCAAAGGCTGATTTCAACTTTAATATATAGTTATATACATTTACATAATCTTTTTCATCAACAATATCTTTTTCTTCTTCTGATATATTGTTTAAGTACTTATTAAGCAAACTGTATATACCGTAAATTCTATCTTTCACCTGACTTATATATGGCGTTAATGAATTTATTCTAGCCTTATATTCTGGACTTGGCAGATAAAATTCACATTTAAAGTTATACTCTCCTCCTGCAAGCTTAAGTTCAATAGTTTTATTAAGTAAGATAGCTACGGAAGTTTGTATTTCTTTAATCCAGTATTTCATCTTATCTAAATCTATATTTTCCTT
>JAQXTC010000155.1 GCA_029219285.1 Clostridiaceae bacterium | reverse complement strand
CCAATATTAAAATAACCCGAGGCAACCTCGGGTTTTTTCACTATTTGTTTACTTTTTCTTTGAATTCTTTTCCTGCTGTGAATACTGGAACTGTTGAAGCAGCTATCTTTATAACTTCCTTAGTTCTAGGATTTCTTCCTTCTCTTGCAGCTCTTTCTCTAGTTTCGAAAGTACCAAATCCAACTAATTGAACTTTTTCACCTTTTTCTAAAGCTTCTTCAACGCTATCGATGAATGCTTTTAAAGCAACTTCTGTATCCTTCTTAGTTAATTGACTCTTTTCAGCCATGCTAGTAATTAATTCTGATTTATTCACAATTACATCCTCCTTAAAATTCAGTTAACCTTTTTCTATATAACTGTGTTTTATGTATCACACTTACATTATCCTATTATATATCCTCTTTTAATCCTCGTCTAGATATTTATGCAATTTTATCTATTACAAGTTAATTCTTCAAAAAAAAAGATATAAATAAATAAGTATGTGATAACTATTAAAATATATTATTCTGCACAAATGTTGAAATTCCTTCTATAAGATATCATTTTTGAAGTTTTTTGCTTCTTCCCACAGAATATCCATTTGATCTAAAGTCATATTATTTAAACTAATACCTTTTTCTGTAGCCGTCTTTTCTATATAACTAACTCTTCTAATGAATTTATCAATTGTAATGTTTAATGCTTCTTCCGGATCTATTTCTAAAAATCTAGCAACATTCACACAAGAAAATAATAAATCTCCTACTTCTTCTGTTATCATTGCCTTATTTCCTGATTTATATACATCTAATACCTCATTTAATTCTTCAGAAACTTTTGAAGCCATGTCCTCAACATTATCCCAGTCAAAACCAACCTTTGCAGCCTTCTTTTGAACCTTTTTAGCCCTTAAAAGAGAAGGTAAAGCTTTTGCTACACCATTTAATTCATCTGTTAATGACTTAAAATGTTTTTCATCCTTTTTTAATTTATCCCAATTAAGCAGAACCTCATCAGTATTTTCAGCACTAACATCTCCAAACACATGAGGATGTCTATATATCATCTTATTACAAATACCTTCTATTATGTCTGCAATATCAAAATTACCTTCTTCCTGACCTAAAACAGAATGAAAAACAATTTGCAAAAGCACATCTCCAAGTTCTTCGATAACACCAGATTGATCTTGATTATTTATTGCATCCAAAACTTCATAACTTTCTTCTACAATAGCCTTCTTGATAGACGCTTGAGTTTGTTCTTTATCCCACGGACACCCATCTTCACTTCGTAGTATCTGTACTATCTCTATCAAATCATGAATATCTTTTTTATTATTTAAATCCTCCGGTATAAACACTGTTGTAAAGAAATCAAAACTCTCTTGCTCATCTAATTGGCAAAGTAGTATCCTCCTAACACTTTCTGACTCTTTTATCCCAATATTATTACAAAATATTATCTCTGTATCTTCTCTATAATATTCATACAATTTTGCTTTCACTTCTGAAGCAATTAATGGATTATATATTTGAGTTATTATATTCCCAACTCTCCTATCAAATATTGCCCAATCTATATCAAATGCATTAATGGTTCTTATTCCATTAGTAGTGTTCATTTCAAGTTTTAATGATATTAAATCCAAAAAGCCGATAGCCGGTAATACTATGTATTCAATGGATTTTTCCTTACATTTATTAATTAGATTAGTCACTGACTCTTCTCCATCTAAAGGATTTCCTGGAACTGCATATACCACTTCTCCATCTTCTTGAAATTTCTTTATTAAATCTCTTGATATTTCTTCATACACTTCATCATGTTCTTGATTAGACTCATATATCTCATCGCAGCTAGAAAATTCAAGTCCCATTTCTTCAAAATACTTAACCACTGGATGCTTTGCTGTTTTAAATACAATATTCTTACTTCTTTTTATAGTTTCTACTGTTCCAACCGTCAAATTATCTATATCTCCTAAACCTATCCCTACAATTTTTATCATATCAGGCTTTTCCTCCTTTATCTTCTGGCAATTCTATTTTTTATTTCCTCCAAACTAAATACATTAAACACCAAAATACCTATTGCATATATTATAGCACCTATACCTATTGAAAAAATACATGCTATTCCATTGCTTCCTGTATTGCCATAAAGAAAATTATATATCAAAAGAACAGCAATCATCATAATAGCTGCAGCATAGGCTGGTTTAATAAAATTCTGATATAGATTAAGCTTTGCTTTAAGTTTTATCTTAACAGTTATTATATTCAATATACTAGCTACCAAGTATGCTGATACGCTAGCTACTACAGCTCCATAAATATTCAAACTACTCATAGGAACCAATACAACTGTTAATATAATTTTTACTATACATCCTACAAACAAGTTAATAACAGGTAACAAATAATGACCTATTCCTTGAAGAATTGATGTTGTTGTCTGAGTTATTATAATAAAAGGAATTGATATTGATAAATATTTTAATATGTCTACACCCTCATATCTCCCAGGAAATATAAACTTCATTACTGGTTCCGCCATAAAAAATAACCCGAATAAACATGGAACAGCAATAACTGATGAAAATTTAATTGACAAATCAACTTTCTCAGCAACCTCTGAATGTTTTTTTAATATATAATTTTCTGCAATTATAGGAATCAACGAAGTACATAAAGCCATTGATAAAGTAAGTGGAATATTTACAATTACAGAAGCTTTTCCAGTTAACTGAGCATACAATATGGTAGATTGTTGATTAGAAAAGCCAGCCTCAAGAAGTTTTTGTGGTACTAAAATCGAATCAATTAACCCCATAATACTTCCTACCGTTGTCCCTAATGATATAGGAATTGCTATTTTTAATATTTTATTTAAAAGTTCAGGATTACTTTTTACTTTCTTTATCCCATAACTTCTTTTTGTTCTTATATATTTAACAAAAAGAAATGTGCATCCGATAATTCCTCCTGCTGCAGCACCAAAAGCAGCTCCCCCTGCAGAGTATTCTATACCTTTAGGCAAAAATAAAATCGCAAGCCCTACACCACACACTACTCTACCAATTTGTTCTAAAACCTGAGATACTGCTGATGGTGTCATATTTTGAAGACCTTGAAAAAATCCTCTAAATATTATCATTATAGAAATAACAACAGGTGCCATAGATATACCTATCAAGGAATAATAAGAACGGCTATCCCATTGTAAAAAATGAATTATAGGCTTTGCAAAAAAGAATAAAATAAAGGAGGTGCCTGTCCCAATTATTATCATTAATATACTTGATTCCTTTACTACCTGGAAGCTTCCTTCAATATCATTCATAGCATTTTTTTCAGAAATAATCTTAGACATAGCTACCGGAATTCCTGAAGCCATAGCTACAAAGAACATATATAAAGGATATGACATTTGATAATATCCAACACCCTCATCACCTATCAGCATAATTAAGGGCCATCTAAAAAACAAACCCAAAAAACGTGTTAAGATACCTGCAATCCCTAAGATTAAACTGCCTTTAATTAATGACTGTTTTTTCATAAAATACCTCCAAACTTTATCATACTAATTATTTTATTTTAAGTTTAGAGGTATTATTACTAAATCTAACAATATGTTAAATTGAAAAACCTTCAATTTGTTTTATTGCTCCATTTGCTTTCCTAAAAATATAGCTGCTGTTTCTGCAAGTTTCAATTCTAATTCCCCTAATGATTCACTTGATTCTTTTGTTAATATTATTACAGCTCCAATAGAATCTCCTTCTGCTATAATTGGAGAAATTACTTGATATGAATATCCCTCTTCACTGTCATCAGTATGTAATGGAATAACTTTTCCAGCATCACCTAATATAACACTCTTTCTGTCATCCATAATTTTTTCAAGTTCTGAGCTTACTTTTCTGTCTACATAATCTTTTTTAGGCACACCACTGGCAGAAATAAATGTATCTTTGTCAGCTATCAAAATAATATGGCCAATTGTTTGTTGTAAACTTTCTGCATATTCTCTAGAGAAATCAGTCAATTCTCCAATTGGTGAATATTTTTTTAAAATCACACCACCTTCTCTATCTGTAAATATTTCCAAAGGATCTCCTTCTCTTATCCTTAATGTTCTTCTAATTTCTTTTGGTATAACAACTCTACCTAAATCATCAATACGTCTTACAATTCCTGTCGCTTTCATTACTAAACTAAACCTCCTTAGTTCTTAATCAATTTGTAACACTAATATTATTTGACTTAATAGAAATTTTATACACTTATAACCATTATTTATTGATAATATAAAAAAGTGGCTTCGCCACGCTCCCTTCGGGAAACTTAATTGAAAGTTTAAAATTAAAAGCATAGGAAACTAAAAATCCTATGCTTAATTCTTATCCTCTGTATTTTTTCCCATAAACACCATCATATTTTAATGGTCTCATTATGCTGCCGCATTTTTCGCATGAAAAACAAGGGGGTTCATCTATGTTACTTTGATCCA
>JAQXTC010000154.1 GCA_029219285.1 Clostridiaceae bacterium | reverse complement strand
GTTGATTTTCAGCGATTAAATCTTCTTTAATTTGCTTTTTCAATTTCTTTTTTGGTTTATTTGAACTCATTGTTGACTTTCTTCCACGCATATCTCTATAGAGAGCTTGTGGCCCTTCCTCATAATATATTCTTTCCCATTTACCTACGATTGTATGGGATGGTATACCGAATTTGATTGCCGTTTTAAATAGAGATAAATGGTAGTCATGCATATATTCTACAACAGAAATCTTAAAATCACCAGTGTATGAACCTTGCTTTAGTATTAATCCTTCTGTACCAAATTCTTTATATCTAGCAACCCAACGTTGGACTACTGCTTGTACTGTTCCTAATATTTTTGCGCTTCCTCTTGCAGACATACCTTCGTCAACAACTCTCATAACAGCTTCTAGTTTTTCTTTATATGAATATTTAAACATAAAAATGCACCTCCAAATGTTAGATATTTAGTCTAACATTTGGGGTGCACTTTACTACCGTGATCTTTTTTATCACAAACTTTTATTTTTAAAATCTATTCTTGTAATAGCTCTTGCTAAAGCTAATTTAGCTCTTTCTACATCATACTTACTAGGATCACTTAATCTCTTTTCAGCTCTTTCCTTAGCTTTCTTAGCTCTATCCAAATCAATTTCATCAGCAGTTTCAGCAGCATCTAAACAAAATACTAATTCATTATTTAGCATGTTTAATACTCCTTTAGATGTAAACATCTCTATAGCATTTCCTGCATCATCAACTATTTTTGAGATACATGGAACTGTACTAGCTATCATAGCCGCATGGTTACATAGAATTTCCATACAACCATCATTTGTTTTTGTAAAAAACTTTTCTATATCGCCTTCAAATACTTTCTTGTTAAGCGAAACTATTTTTAATTTAAAGGTTTTGGCCATTTTTCCTCAACCCCTATTCTAATGTTTTCGCTTTTTCTAAAGCTTCATCTATTGTTCCTACAAATAAAAATGCTGATTCAGGTACATTATCATGCTTACCTTCAAGAATTTCTTTAAATCCTCTTATTGTTTCTTTTATTGGTACATATTTACCAGGTATTCCTGTAAATTGTTCACCAACTGTAAAAGGTTGTGATAAGAATCTTTGAATTTTTCTTGCTCTATTAACTGTAGCTTTATCTTCTTCTGATAATTCATCTACACCTAGTATAGCTATTATATCTTGTAATTCTTTATATCTTTCAAGAATATTTTTAACTTCAGTAGCTACTTCATAATGCTCTTTACCAACAATTCTTGGATCTAGTATTCTTGAAGTTGATTCTAATGGATCAACAGCAGGATAAATACCAAGTTCAACAATACTTCTTGATAAAACTGTTGTTGCATCTAAGTGCGTAAATGTTGTTGCTGGAGCTGGATCTGTAAGGTCATCAGCTGGAACATATACAGCTTGAACTGATGTAATAGATCCACTCTTTGTAGATGTAATTCTTTCTTGAAGTGCACCCATTTCAGTTGCAAGTGTTGGTTGGTAACCAACAGCTGATGGTATTCTTCCTAAAAGGGCAGAAACTTCAGAACCTGCTTGTGTAAATCTAAAGATATTATCTATGAATAAAAGTACATCTTGGCCTTGATCTCTGAAGTATTCAGACATTGTAAGTCCTGTAAGAGCAACTCTCATTCTAGCTCCTGGTGATTCATTCATTTGTCCAAAAACTAATGCAGTTTTTGCAATAACTCCTGAATCCTTCATTTCGTGGAATAAATCATTACCTTCTCTTGATCTTTCACCAACACCAGTAAATACTGATAATCCACCATGTTCTTTCGCTATATTATTAATTAATTCTTGAATTAATACAGTTTTACCAACACCGGCACCACCAAATAATCCAATCTTACCACCTTTTTGATATGGTGCTAATAAATCTATAACCTTTATTCCGGTTTCAAACATTTCAGGTGCAACTGCTTGATCCTTAAATGATGGAGCTGGTCTATGAATCGGATATTTTTCCTTGCAATCTACAGGGCCCGCATTATCCATTGTTTTACCTAATACATTGAATAATCTACCTAGTACTTCTTCTCCAACTGGAACTTGAATAGGCTTTCCCGTATCAAATGCATCCATACCTCTTCTTAATCCTTCAGTTGCTTCCATAGCTATTGCTCTTACTATATCGTCACCAATATGTTGCTCAACTTCACAGACTAATTTTTCTTCTCCTAAACTAATTTCAATTGCATTGTAAAGATTAGGTAGAGAATCAGAATCAAATTTTATATCAATTACTGGTCCAATAACTTGAACTACTTTTCCTAATTTCCCAGGCATCTAACGTACCTCCTTACTATTTTTGAGCATCTGCTCCACTAACTATTTCTGTTATTTCTTGTGTTATCATTGCTTGCCTAATTCTATTGTATCTAAGATTTAAATCAGATAATATATCATTTGCGTTACTTGTTGCTCCATCCATGGCAGTCATTCTTGCACTTTCTTCACTGCATTTTGAACTTAACATAAGACTTCTTAACTTACCTTTTAGATATACTTCTAAAGAATCAGCTAATACAGTATTATAATCTGGTTCAATAATTGGATCAGCAGCACCACCTTCAAGCTTCTCGATAGGTAGTAGACATTCAGACTTAACTTTTTGTCTTACTGGAGATATAAATTCTGTATAAACTACATTTACCTCTGAAACTTCGCCTGCATTGTAAAGTCTTAAAGCTTTTCCGATAATAACTTTTATTTCTTTTACTGTTGGAATTTCTGGGATATCAACATATTCAGCTACTATTTCATATCCATCTCTTCTAACTACAGGTACTCCTTTATTTCCTACAGTTATAACACATGTATTATCCATATCATCTTTAGTTATTTCTTGTAAATATGAAACTACACTATTATTATAACCTGCACATAATCCTGAATCGGAAGTTATAACTATGTATAACTTTTTATCACTTTTATTTTTAGCGAAATAAGGACTTTCAATTTCAGTTTCTACATTTGCTAATGATCTTACTATCTTTTCAGCTGCTTCAAAGTATTCTCCATTAGAATTTAATTCTCTTCTACATTTTCTAAGCTTAGAAGTGGCAACAAGTCCCATGGCATTTGTTATTTTTCTAGTGCTTTGTACTGATTTTATTCTTCTTTTAATTTCTATCAGTCCTGCTGCGCCCATAACTTTCACCCTCCTAAAGAAGTGCATAGCTTAAAATAAGCTATGCTTCTTGTAAAAATATCTTCTTATAGCTAACTATAGATTCCTCTAATCCAGCTTTAATTTCATCTGTTAGAGTCTTATCATCAATGATCTTCTTTAATAAATCTCTGTGATGTGTATCCATGTACTCTAAGAATCCTTTTTCAAATTGTCTAATATCTGTAACCTTTATATCTGATAAGAAATCATTAACTGCTGCATAAAGAATAGCTATTTGATTTTCTACAGCCATTGGTTGATATTGATCTTGCTTTAAGATTTCAAGTAATCTCTTACCTTTTTCAAGTCTTCTCTTTGCATCTTTATCTAGATCTGATCCAAATTGAGCAAATGCTGCAAGTTCTCTATATTGTGCAAGTTCAAGTCTTAATGTACCTGAAACTTGTTTCATTGCTTTAATCTGTGCATTACCACCAACTCTTGATACAGATATACCGGCATTAACTGCTGGTCTTTGTCCAGATAAGAATAATTCAGATTCTAAGAATATCTGACCATCTGTAATAGATATAACATTAGTTGGTATATATGCTGTAACATCACCTGCTAATGTTTCTATTATTGGTAATGCAGTAAGTGATCCACCACCACGTTCTTCAGAAAGCTTAGCAGCTCTTTCTAATAATCTTGAATGTATATAGAATACATCTCCTGGATATGCTTCTCTTCCTGGTGGTCTCTTAAGAAGTAATGACATTGTTCTATAAGCTACTGCGTGCTTAGATAAATCATCATATATGATTAAAACATCCTTACCCTTATTCATGAAGTATTCACCCATACTACATCCAGCATATGGTGCTAAATATTGTAATGGTGCTGATTCTGATGCTGTTGAAGCCACTATTATACTGTAGTCCATAGCACCCATTTCAGTAAGTGTGTTTGCAATGTTAGCAACTGTTGATTGTTTTTGGCCAATTGCAACATATATACAAATTACATCTTTACCTTTTTGATTAATTATAGTATCTACTGCTAGAGCAGTTTTACCTGTTTGTCTGTCTCCAATAATAAGTTCTCTTTGTCCTTTACCTATTGGAATCATTGAATCTATTGATTTGATACCAGTTTGTAATGGTTCATTTACTGAACTTCTATCAATAATTGTTGGAGCTGGTGATTCCATAGGTCTAGTTTCTGTAGTATTTATAGGACCTTTACCATCTATAGGTTGACCTAATGAATTAACTACTCTACCAATTAAGGCGTCACCAACTGGTACTTGAACTATTCTATTAGTTCTCTTTACGATATCTCCCTCTTTTATTCCTTCTTCTGAACCAAGTAAAACGCATCCTACGTTATCTTGTTCAAGGTTTTGAGCCATACCATAAACATCGTTAGGAAACTCTAGAAGCTCCCCTTCCATACAGTCATCTAATCCATAAACTCTAGCGATTCCATCACCAACTTGTATAATTGTACCAGAATCTACTGTTTGTATATTTTTTTCGTACTTTTCTATTTCTTTTTTTATAATAGAAGTTATTTCTTCTGGTTTTATATTCATGGACTCACCTCTATTCCTTTTTTAGAATTATATCTTTTAAATCATCTAGCCTTGACTTAACTGTTCCATCAATTACATCATTACCAACTCTAACAAAAACACCGCCTAAGATTTTCTTGTCTACTTCTGTAGTCATTATGATATTTTTATCATACTTGTCTTCAAGCTTCTTCTTTAATGTTTCTTGTTCTTCTGGCAACATAGGAACTGCAGTCTTTACTAGAGCTACTAAAGTATTCTCTCTTTCAAGATGAATTTTCTCCATCTCTTTAAGCTTTTCTTTTAAAAATGATATTCTATCTTTTTCAATAAGAATTAATAAGAATGATAATAAATCATCATCAATATTTCCTTTAAATATACTTATGAAAGTTTCTTTCTTTTTCTTAGTACTAATTTGAGGATGTTTTATAACTTCTTTAAAATCATTATTTTCATCTATTAATTTACAAATAGCTCTAAGGTCTTTTAGATATTCATCTACTTTACCTTTTTCTTCAGCTACTTCGTATAAGGCAAGGGCATATCTTTTATCTAAATATTCATACATATTTATTTACCTACCTTATTAATAAAATCATTTATTAATTCTCTTTGTTTGCTTTCTTCAACAGTTTCTTGAAGGGCTTTAGTTGAAATATCTATTGCTAAATCAACAACATGATTTTTAAGTTCATACTCAGCCTTTTCTTTTTGACGTTGAATTTCAACATTAGCTCTTTCGATGATAGCCTTAGATTCTTCATTAGCTTCTGCAACTATTTCATCATATACCTTTGTAGCTTTATTTTTCTTTTCTTCAATTATTTTGTTTCCTTCTTCTTTAGAAGACTTTAAAATTCTTTCATTTTCAATAAGATATTTTCTAGCTCTATCCAAATCATCTTCTGCCTTAGCAATATGATCTCCTATGTAATCTTCTC
>JAQXTC010000153.1 GCA_029219285.1 Clostridiaceae bacterium | reverse complement strand
ATCATCAGCTTCATATATTTCTTCATCATCAAAATTACTTTTAAATTGAGGAATAATACCTTCTAAAAGATTTTGAGTTGTAACAAACTGTTGCTTTAATGGCGCTGGTGTTTCTTTTCTGGTTCCTTTATAAGTACCTCCGGCTATGGCTTGTCTAAAAGTTTGTCTTGAAATGTCCCAAACCACTGCCATATGAGTTGGATTTTGAGTCTTTATAAGATTTAATAAAGTTTTCATAAAAGTATAAACACCATTTGTGTATACTCCATCTGAAGTCTGTAATAGCCTACTTGCTGCTTTTTCTCTATCTTCTGGAGTTTTAGCCATTAAAAATTCTCTTGCTGTTCCATAGAAGCTTGTACTCAATAAACTGCTACCATCTATAATAAGTAATTTTTTATCCATATATAATTACCTCAACTTTCTATATTAACCTGTATATTTATTAAAAATTATTTTTTATTTACTGTATTATTGTCTAACATTATTAATATAAACACAAGATTAAATAAAAAGATAGGTCTAATTCCTTTCTATTTAAACCATTTATTTCTGATTTATCAATTTAAAATCACAATAAATATATAAATATTCATCATCCCAACGAGCATATATTCTTCCATTCATTCTTTCAACAAAAAGTCTTGTTATAGTTAAACCAAGTCCACTACTTTGTACTGAAGTTCTTGCCGAATCTCTTTTATAAAATCGATCAAAAATATGTGCAATATCATAATCACTCAACCCATTTCTAGGTGTCTTATAAACTAAAGATATTTTTTCAGACTCATTTTTCAATATAATCCTTGCCTCTGTGCCCGCATACTTAAGTGCATTAGTTGTTAAATTAGTTAAAACTCTCTCAATACATTGTTCATCAGCCATAATCCATAAAGGTTTTTTATCTTCAGGAAGGACAACTTGTAAATCAATATTGTTATTCATAAATTCCATATAAAATCCTAATATATGTTCTTGTACAATTTTATATAAATCTACTCTCTTTATCTCAAGTTTGTATTCATTACTCTCAAGTCTTGTATAGTCATAAAGTTGTTGAATCAAGCCATTAAGTTGATAACATCGCCTTTTTACAACTTCAATATTCTTCTTTTCCTCTTCTGGCAAATGATTGTTATCAATTAATTCTAGATACCCTAATATTGATGTTAAAGGTGTTCTTAAGTCGTGAGATAAATTTGTTATTTCTGATCTTATCTCTTTAATATCATCCTTCAATTCATCTTGTCTTCTAAAATAATAAGAAATATATTCATTGATCTCCTTAGCTAAAGCTTCAAGGTCATTATCTGGAGATTTTATTTTAAGATGTCTTTCCACATATGTATTTAATTTTATTTCATTAAAATCATTTTTTAACTGTTTTATACTACTTTTTAAAATAAAAAGGCGTAAAAACAGATATATAACTAATAGACTTAATATTATTATAGCTAATACCATCACTTTCACACCTTCTTAATATAAAATAATTATCTAATTTCTTTTCTATTAAAATGAACTAAGCCTAATACTATAGCTGCAATTAACCATACTAACCCAATTAACAATGGTTCTCCATATACTGCAATAAAATCGCCGTTTCCTGATACTAATATACTATCATAATTCAATATATTGTATGGCATATACTTGGCAAATTCATTTACAAGTTCAACTTTTCTTCCTAAGTAATTTACCATAACAGGTAATATAAATAAAATAACACTTGCCAATGACATGCCAATGTTCTGACTTTTAAAATTCATTACAAAATAATATGCAATAGCAAGAGAAGCTAATAAACATGTTAATCCGCCAACACTTACCCTAACTAAGGCTGAAAATTCCCCAACATTACTATGTGGTAATGCTAAAAATGATAGAACAGCAAGAAGAGTGACTAAAATTGCATATATAATACAACATAATATTGCCTGAACAATAAATTTCCCCAAAAATATTCTTATTCTGCTAATGCCAAAAGCTATTGATTGTTTTATTGTACGATTTTTAAATTCATTATCATCAATTAAATAAGCTAAGAATACTGTAACTATAGTTAAAGCAGGCATCTGCATATAAATATTACTTAATGCAAACTTTGTATTACCATAAAGAAAACCATCAGTATAATTTGCAAAATAATATAAAACACCTACAAGTAAAGCTTCAAGTAAAGCAAAAACCCCTACAGTTATTTTTAAATATCTATTTTTAAAACCTCTATAAAGTTCACTCTTTAAATAATTAAGCATATTATATTCCCTCCACCATATTCATATAATAATTTTCAAGATTAACTGTTTTCTTTTCTATTGAAGAAAGACCAACCTGCATATTAACAGCAAGTTCACAAATTTCTTCCCCTTTATCTATCCCTTCGTATAAATGAATATGGTTATCTGGATAGACTTTATAATTATGATAATCAAATTCCTTTTCTAGTGCCACACACATCCTTTTTACATCACGTACAACAATATCAATATAGTTTTCACACTTTTTCTCTAATTCTTTAGCAGGTAATTCTTCCATAAGCTTACCATGACTTAAAAACCCATACTTTGTGGCTATATTAGACATCTCAGCTAAAATATGACTTGAAATAAGAATAGTTGTATTTCTCTTTTTATTTATACTAATTAAAATATTTCTAAACTCAATAATGCCTGCTGGATCAAGTCCATTAATTGGTTCATCCAGCATTAAAAATTCTGGATTATTTAATAGTGCAATAGCTATGCCCAATCTTTGTTTCATACCAACAGAAAAATCTTTACATTTTTTCTTACCTACATTTCCAAGACCAACATCATTTAAAATATCATTAACAACATCCTTGCCTGGTATTCCAAATTGGATACGAAAATACTCTAAATTTTCAGCAGCTGTCATATTACCAAAAAAACCAGGTTCCTCAATTAATACTCCCATCCTACTACGCTTATTCTTAATATCCTCTTCTGAACTACTTCCCAAGAAATTAATTTTACCTTTATCCTTAAAAGTTTGCCCAGAAATAATTCTCATTAATGTAGTTTTACCAGCTCCATTATTTCCAACAAGCCCGTAAATTTCACCACGTTTTATATTAATTGAAACATTATCAAGAACCTTTTGTCCATTGTATACTTTAGTTATTCCATCCATTGATAGTACAGTATCATTCATATTTTTAAACTTCCTTTCCTTTATTCTATACCTTTATTTTAATTTCTAACCTCAAAACAATCATAAATAAAGTTTAAAGAAAGTTTAAAGATTACTAAAAATTAAGCCTAAAGCCAATCCCCCATACCGTACTGATATATTCTTCATTAGTAATTTGTTGAATTTTCTTTCTTATATTACTAATATGGACACTTATAGTGTTATCCTCACCATAATAACCTTGCTTCCAAACAGCTTCATAAAGAGCCTCTTTAGAAAATACCTTTTTAGGATTTTTAAACATTACCTCTAAAATCTGAAATTCATGAAAAGTTAAATTTAACTTTTGACCATTAAGCTTTGCAATCATTGAAGCAGAATCTAAAGTTAAGTCTTTAAACTGTAATACCATATTTTCATCTACAGTTTCTTTTTCTATCATTCCAATTCTTCTAAGTTGAGCTTTAACTCTTGCAATAAGTTCTTTAGGTTCAAAAGGCTTAGTAACATAATCATCAGCTCCAAGACCAAGAACATTAACTTTATCCTCTAGACTCCCCTTGGCAGTTAAAGCTATTATTGGCATTTTATATTTTTCTCTAGCTTTTTCTATGAACTCTTCACCACTAAGACCAGGTAGCATTAAATCGCAAATAATTAAGTCAACCTTGTCCATCTCAAGACGTAAAGCTCCTTCAGTACCTGAAAAAGCAGAAATAATCTCAAAGCCTTCTTTCACCAGTACTGCTTGTACTAAATTGTTTATATCATTGTCATCCTCAATAACTAATATCTTTGCCATACTATTTTTCTTTCACCTTTCTTGCTACAACCTCAAAAATGTGCCAATGCTTATCTGCTAATTCTCCATTCTCATCAATACAATGTCCATCTCGCTCTTCTTCTATTAAATATTCAAATTCAAAACCATTGAAAATTTTAGTTACTTCTTCTTTTGATAAAAATGTCATATCTTTATTGTCTCTCTTCCAACTGTCTTTATCTCCAAAGAAGGTTCCAGCAAATCTTCCATTATGTTTTATTGAGTCTACTATTCTATTCCATAACCCTTTAAAATAATTTTTATCACAAAATCCAAGGCAAAAACTTGCGTTAACAAGCTCTGCTTTTTCTAATGTTAACTCTTCAAATCTTGCTTTTTTTATACTTAACAATCTTTGCTTATCTACTTTCAACTGACTTTCAACTCTTGTTATTTCTTCAATTTCCATATCAGTAGCTATACACTCCCATCCATTTTCAATAAAAAATAATGTATCTCCGCCACTTCCACAGCCTAAATCTATAACTGTTCCTACTCTTCCATTAAAAAGTTCAATTGCTTTTACTGCAGTATACTTAGGTTTTATTCCTCTTGTAATCTTATGATATTGCCCCCAATCCCTTTTATCCAATTAATTTCACTCCTAACACCTATTAGGGTTATTATTTACATTTTATCACATAACTGTGAACATAGTACAAACAGTAACTAATTATTATTCGTTTTATTCATTTCAAGTAAAAATATTGATTATTTATTAACTTTTTTCTGTATTTTATTCAATTATGTATTTAAAAAATGAATATTCACTGCATAATTGGTGACAGGTACCATATAAGTACCTGTCACCAATATAGAAAAAAAGGACCTTTGTCCTGATTTGGCTCAAATCACTTGTCTCCCATCTTTTTGTATTCTATACTTTAAATAGTAATTTGTTTGTGTAGAGGGGGATTTCTTTAATGAAGAAAATAATGTCAATATTACTTTACGTATGTTTATTATGTCTGCCACTAATAGCTTGTTCAGGAGAAAAACCAAAAGAGCTAACTGATGAAGATATAGCTAATTATTCATCTAATATGAGTGATGATATTTATAGTGGTGATATAACTATAAATGGAGTAAAACATACCTTACCAGTTAAAATTTCAGAAATGAATGATAGTAACTTTAATATTGATAGTGTATATAAAAAACATCAACAGATTGATAGTAAAAAAGCATATCAACCAGTATCAATGGATTATCCAAATGCTTCTGGAAAAACTAGTATTAGAATCTCATTTATGAATAAAACATCTAAACCAATTGATATTGAGGATTGTGAAATATATGAAATGGACTTTTATGGTGTTAATGATAACTATATTAATACCATTGTATTACCAAAAGGTATTACGATTAAATCTACATATAATGATATTCTAAATACTTATGGTAAACCAACAACAGATTATATTGCTGTTGGTGCTGCTAATAGAATTGATTATGAAGATCCTGAGAATCCTCTTGGAGGAAAGTTATCATTTGAATTTGAATCAGACAATAATACAATAAAGAATATTATCGTTAAACATTAATGGCAAGCAAAAAGCGAGAGTTAATTATATAACTCTCGCTCTTAAAATTACTATTTCATATTATTAACTTCATTAATTATTCTACTATGAATTTTAGTTATTTCAGTTATAGGCACGCTTCCTAAACCTTTAAATTGTTCTCCAATATTATTAATATCTAAAACTTCGATAATATAATCTCTAACTGTAGGTGAAGTACCAAGCATAGCTTTAAATACTTCTTCTAATGAGAATTTATTTAAAATTGTAGCTAATTTATCCTTATTTACATTAATAATCTCTTCAAAAGTAAATATCTTGGAATTTAATTTATTATATATATCAGGGTTTTCTTTACTAATATTCATAATTTCCTTTCTCTCAAAATCATCAACATATTTAAATACTTGTTTCAAATCTTCATCAATATTTGATCTTTTCTTAAATGAATCCTTTAAAAACCTTGCTATCTCTTCCCATTTAGCATCGTCAACTTCACCGTTGGTAATAATGGCTGAATAATAATCCTTTCTCAAATCATTAGGTAAAGAATGTAGAAAATAAAACATTTCCATCGCACTTATCCCCCTATCTATAAAAATTATTATGGTTTTGTTCTAAAATATATTTACAAATCTTATTTCTATGAAAGTCTATGTTATTTTGCGCTTCATCAACATCTTGAAAAGAACAAGGTCTACAAATGTCCAATTCTAAATTATAAGGACATTTATTACAAGGTTCTATTTTTCCATATAAACTTTCATCATTTAACTTATTTATTACAGTTGAGTAAAATTTATTTTCTAAAATATCATCCAACTTGTTTTTACATAAATTATTTTTTTGTTTCAATTCAGATTCTGTACAACCATAAGCACTCTTAGCTTTATTTAAATATATGCATGGATATATTGTTCCATCTGGCTGCATAGCATATTCTTGTACAGCAGCTCTACACTTCGAGTAACACAATCCAAAATTAGTACCTATTTTTTCATTAAAATACTGTAGCAATAAAGGTGTTTGAAATGGGAATGATACCTTAATTTTTTTATACTTTTTATTTAAATTAATAAATTTTTCAGCAGTCCCTATGATTTCTTCCATAGAAAGAACCTCACCATTGTAATTCTTTTTTCCTGCTCCCATTGGAATTAATACACCAAGTACAATATTATTTACACCAATTTCATCAGCTAATTCAAAAAGATTTGAAAAATTTGAATTTTTATTGTCAGGAGTTAATGTAATATAAAAAGCTACTACAGTTTTATCTTCTGCATACTTTTTGTAATTTCTTGCTGCCAAAACAACTTTATCAAAACTCCCATTACCTCTAGTAATATCATGAATGTCAGCTGTTGGCCCATCTATACTAAAACTTACTCCCACATTATTTTCAGCAAAACATTTACACATATCCAAGTTTCTACTCATCTCAACACCATTGGTATTCATACTTACATAAATACCTTTTTTAGTTGCATAAGCAATTATATCTTGGATATTTTTTACTGTTGTAGGTTCTCCTCCCAGTAAATGTATTCTAGTAATTCCATCATCAGAAAGCTTATCTATTAATTTTAATTTCTCATCATTACTAAGTTCTTTAGTTTCATCATACATATGTGATGTTATACAATGTTTGCAACTTAAATTACATCCTTTTGTAATATCCCATCTTATCATCCTATTAGTTTTACAAATATATTCTCTATTGTTTTCCATCCTTCACACATCACTTTCAAAGTATTGATTTAATTCATTAAGTTCTATCTGAACATCCATAAACCCACACTATTGATGTGGCTGTTTGATATCTACTTTCCACTAAAGCTTGCACCAAATAATTATCAATATCTTGATAAGCCCCCTTTACCTTTGATATAACTTCATCTTTTAATTTATCTACTTCATCAAAATTTATATTTTGTATATACTTATTGCTAAATAACATTCCTGCTACGAAAGTTGAAATCATTATTGCTTTTTTTGATTCTTTATTCATAATACTCTCCCCTAAATAAATACTATACCACACCTAAATTAGGCATTGCTGCACCACACCATACAGTTGCAACAGCTACTGGTTTTCCTGTTCTTTCACTTGCTAAAAGATAAGTAAACTTCTCATTTGAATATTCTATAACATGTTCTCTTAGTGTAGTATTGGTATTTAAACTATCAAAGAACGCCTTAGAATTATCCTCTTTTATGCTAAAAAAGTTTAATATCTTACCTCTTACTTCTTCCAATTTGTTATTCTCATCAATACTTAATTTATAATTTTCTAAATTACCCTTAGAATCCTTGAGTACAAGTATCATGAAATCGTCTTCTATTAACATTTTTTGAAGAACTACTTCTAACATATTATTTCCCCCCTAATTATGATGTCGTTTAACCAAGGCTTCTTCATACTTAAGCTTTGGATTTGTGTGATTATACTTCATCTTATAATCAACATTTTTTAAAACATTATTATCTTCTAATTCTTTTAAACATCTAGTTTCTACAAACAACTTTATCTTAGAAATAATATCTTCGTAAATCTGCAAATCATTTTTATCAGTAATATTGTATTTCTTTATAACTTCATCTTTATTGGTGACCATATACCACCTAAATTCTGGTTCGCTAATTGCTTTATCTAACAGCGTCCCAAAATCATCAGTAACACGACTTAATCTACTATCTAATTTCATTTCCCACCCTCCTTTCATAGCTTTTAACCATTATATCACTTTTTTTCTTTTATTTGTATTTTTATTCGCCATATTTTCATTTTTTATTTGCAAAAGTAATTATTAGTTTTACATTTTTTTCTTTTTGTGTTATTATTTAAATATTTTATATATAGGGGGAATTTCTTTATGAATTCAATTAAAAACTTACTCTACTGTTTCTTACCAATTATATTAAATTTATTAATACAACTATTAAGCATTTATTTATTCACTTCTACTAATATGCTAAGTACAATATTATGTCTTATAACATTTTTATTTTGGTTTAAAAAATATGAAGCTTCTAAACATAGTAAGCTAGCAAAATCTAAACTATCAATATGTGACTTTTTCTTCTTAGTTATTTTATCTTTTGGATGTCAAATATTAATCACTGGTATCTTAGATTACATATACTTTTATTTTCCTGAACTCTTCACAAATAAATTTAGCAATATTCTCCCAAATAAAGTGAGCTTGTTATCAACTCTTATTATTATGATTATATTGGGACCTATAGTTGAAGAATTAACTTTCAGAGGCCTAACGCTTAGTATGTTTAAAGAAAATATTTCTTATAAATATGCAAATTTATTTCAAGCAATTTTATTTGCAATTTATCATCACGATTTTATTCAAGGCATTTATACATTTTTTATTGGTTATTTATTAGGTTATATATATTTAAAAACTAACAATTTACGTTATTCAATTTGTATACATATGTTTTTAAATTTCTTTTCGGTTTTTATTGTACTAATACCAATGAATAATTTTTTCATGTTAATTAGTGGTGCCATAATAATTACACTTTTCTTTGCATATTTTAATAAAAAATCTTTATCAACAAAAAAATAGATAACAGGTATCTTAGTTACCTGTTATCTATTTTTTATATAAAATCAACTACATTTTTCTTTTATTTTTAATAATATCAGCAAACTCCAACTTAACTAACTGTTCCATATCATTGTCAATAACATTATTATTATCTTGAGAATACTCTACAATTTTTATTGGTAAAGTAATAATGAAAGTTGTTCCAACTCCTATAATACTTTTTACTTCAATGCTTCCATTATGTAAATCAATAAATCCTTTAGATATATATAAACCTAATCCATGTCCTTCATTTCTTCTATTAAGTATATCGCTTTCAACCTGAAAATACTTTTCAAAAATATGTTTCTGAGCTTCTTCACTCATGCCAATTCCATTATCCTTAATTGAAATATAAACATTTTCTTTGTCTCTCTTACATGAAATATAGATAGTTCCTTTATTAATAATATTTTTTATAGCATTAGAAATAAAGTTCAGGATTATTGCCTCAATTTTTCTTTTATCAACAGCCATTATTATTTCTTCATCCATTGGATCAAATACTATTTCAACTCCATATTGTTTAGCAAACTCTGCAGTTACTGATACAACCTCTTCAATAATCTCAACTATATTATACATTTCAAGATGAAAATTAATAACATTTGAATCAATCTTTGCTGCATCAATTACATCATTTATTGATTTAAATAATCTATTTGAATTATTAGTTATATAGTCAATTCTCTCAACAAAATACTCTTCATCATATCCATTATTCACAATTCTATCTTTTAATAAAGTAATTGTATTCATAATTATATTCAGAGGTGTCCTTAATTCATGAGATAATGTAATTATATAATCTGTTTTAATTTTTTCACGTTCTTTTGATTTAGTAAGCTCTATAGCTGATTTTTCGCTCTCTTTTTTATTTTTAATATTAGATATTAACAAACCAACTACAAAAATAATTATAGAAATAGCTATAATTATAATTAAAAATATTAGATACCTAGGAACTGCAAAATCAAACTTTCCTTTATTTATATACATAGTATCCTTAGGTAGTTTAAATGGATTAATACCAGCCTTTCTCATAGCTTTAAAATTTATAACACAAGAATCTAAAGACCCTACTGTTGGTGTTATAATAAACCCTTTATCAGCATTTAAATTATTAATAATCCCCAATACATATTTTCCAGATAATCCACCAATCTTTTGGCCATCATTCATGATTCCACCTATTGCTCCATTAACTGCATACTCCATCAAGGTTGTAAATAAAGGTGCTGAAGATACTTTTTGTATTCTTTCAATAGTATCTTTTTCGTATATTTTAGTAGAATAATCTATGTAGAAAGTACCAGTTATAATCAAAGCAGATTTAGAATCATCTACATTGGATAAAGCACTATCTACATCAGATATATAATTTGATCTGACTAGATGCACTCTTAAGGTATTTTTAGAATTTAAATAATCATTACTAATACTATTTTTTAATGAATCGCAATAAGCACTTTCATCTAATAAC
>JAQXTC010000152.1 GCA_029219285.1 Clostridiaceae bacterium | reverse complement strand
TTCATCTACAAGATACTTAATTCTATTTATTATTACAGTTGTTTTACCAGAACCAGGAGATGCAACTACAAGAAGATTTCTTTCTTTTGCTGAAACTGCTGATAACTGATACTTGTCTAATTTCATTTCTTGCCCTCCTCTTCTATAATCATTGACCTCTATATTTTATTTAAACAGTTTAGTTTTTGCTTACACGCTTTTTATTGTAATAATTATTGTGAAGAGGTACAATAGTTTAAAGGCATTTTTTTTGAAAGAGGAGATAACAATGCAAGATAATAGATCATTCAACATTAGAAATGATAGAAATTTAACAATGTTAGTTGATTTTTATGAATTGACTATGAGCAATGGTTATTTGAATAAGAATATAGGTAACCAAATAGCATATTTTGATATGTTTTTCAGAAGAGTCCCAGATGGTGGCGGATATTGCATAATGGCTGGTGTTGAACAGCTTATAGAATACTTAAGTAACTTAAAATTTACTAAAGATGATATTGAATATTTAAGAAGCAAAAAAATGTTTACTGAAGACTTTTTGTGTTATTTAGAGAATTTTAAATTTGAATGTGATGTATGGGCAGTTCCTGAAGGAAATCCTGTTTTCCCTAGCGAACCTCTAGTTACTGTAAGAGGGCCTGTTATTCAAGCTCAATTTGTTGAAACAATGATTCTTTTAACTATTAACCACCAAACTTTAATAGCAACAAAAGCTAACAGAATTTGTAGAGCTGCTGGTAATAGACCTGTTATGGAATTTGGTTCAAGAAGAGCTCAAGGTTATGATGGCGCTATTTATGGTGCAAGAGCTGCTGTTATTGGAGGATGTAGTGCTACTGCATGCACAATATCTGATGAGATGTTTAATATACCAGCTATAGGAACTATGGCTCACAGTTGGGTTCAATTATTTGATACTGAATATGAAGCTTTTAAAGCCTGGGCAGAAATTTATCCAGACAACTGTACATTATTAATTGATACTTATAATGTAATAAAGTCAGGATTACCAAATGCTATTAAAGTATTTGATGAAGTACTAAAACCTCAAGGAATCCGTCCTGCAGGTATAAGAATAGATTCAGGAGATATTACTTACTTAACTAAAAAATGTAGAAAGATTCTTGATGAAGCTGGATATGAAGATGCAAAAATAGTAATATCAAATTCACTAGACGAGCACATTATAAAAGATGTATTAGAACAAGGTGCTTGCATAGACTCTTTTGGAGTTGGTGAAAGGTTAATTACTGCCAAGTCAGAACCAGTATTTGGTGGTGTTTATAAATTATCAGCTACTGAAAAGGATGGAACAATAATTCCTAAGATTAAAATAAGTGAAAATGATGAAAAAATCACCAATCCTGGTTTTAAGAAAATAATCAGAATCTTTGATAAAGAAAGTAATAAAGCTTTAGCCGATGTATTATGCTTAAGAGATGAAACAATAAATGAAAATCAACCTTTAGAATTATTTAATCCTGTTCATACATGGAAAAGAAAAAAATTCACTAATTTCTATACAAAAGATTTACAGAAACCTATATTTGAAAAAGGAAAATTAGTATATAAGAGCCCAACAACTTTAGAAATAAAGGAATTTGCTAAGCAAGAAACTGAAAAGTTATGGCCAGAAGTATTAAGATTTGATAATCCACATACTTACTATGTTGACTTATCAGATAATTTATGGTCATTAAAACAAGAATTACTTCATAAGTATTCTTCAATGTATAAATAAAAAATAGCTATTCAAATTTAAATTTGAATAGCTATTTTTTATTTGCCACTATAACTTGATAAGAAATCAACCTTTATATCATCATCCTTAGATTGTTTATAAGCAATTTCTTCAATTCCTTTAAATGAAATTTTGGTATTAGCTAAGTATTCTTGAAATGGGCAATTATCATTTATCGAAAAGAAAGTATTCATAGGACATTCTTTATAGCAATTAAATTTCTTATTATTTGTTGACCAAAATGGACAGTTTTTCATTCTATCACCCTTTCACCATATATAATAATTTTTTCCATAAACTCTCTCATATATTATAATATAAAATCCCATGTAATAATATATTTTTTAAAAAATTTATAATTTTTTTAACAATTAGAACAAAAGTGTATTTTAAACAAAAAAAATAAAGGATGACCCCTTATTTTTTTATTTTTGTATTATTTTTCAATACTGTAATATCAATTATTTCGCTTTGGAATGCCTTTAACAATGCTTTTTCCAAGACCTTTTCTTCATTAAAATTTTCTATGTCAGAACATGCAGCAAATACTTTATTTGTTTCACCTTTAACATTTCTATAAGTTAATGTAACATTCGGCTTATCATATTGAACATCTACAACCTTGATTCCCCATGAAAATTGTGCATAATCATTATTTAATGTTAAATGTGTTAATTCTTTCAATTTTTCTTTTTCCTTAGTAGGATCATTAACTATAATTAGTTCATCTCCAACTTTATACTTAGCCATATGTACCTCTCCTTTTTGGTCCATTTTTGTTATATATTATCAGTTTAACACCATATTACTATATTTGCAATGACATGTCTTTTAGTTTATAATTAAAAGGCATCCTCGAATATTCTTTTATTGTTAATGTAATAATTATTATCATCAAAATATAATAATTATTACATAATAATAATTGACATAAAACATACTATATTTTATAATTATCTTGGATATTTAAGATAATTTGGAAGGACTATAATTTATGGATAATATAACTACTATCTTTAGAGAAAAGAAATTAAAATTAACGCCTCAAAGATTAGCTGTATACAAATACTTAATGAATACATATGAACATCCTTCAGCTGAAACAATTTATAAAGCTATACAAACTGACTATCCAACTATGAGTTTAGCTACAGTATATAAAGCATTAAAAACTTTAGTTGATGTAGGTCTTGTTCAAGAAATTAATGTAGGAGAAGGAAATTTCAGATATGATGGTAATACTGATCCTCACCCTCATATTCAATGTATACATTGTGGTAAAGTATCAGACTTACACTCATTTAACTTAGAATACATAAATGAAGAAGCAAAAAAGCATACAAATTTCAAAGTTTTATCTAGTCAAGTTTACTTTTATGGTGAATGTCCTGACTGCTCTAAATAAAGGTTGCTTTAAATTTTAAAGTAACCTTTTTTATTTTATTAATTATAATAGCATTAATTACTTCATATAATTTATTGAGGTGATTACAAATGAAATTTATATACATCCCAAAAAAACAACTCTTTAAATTTTCATTATTAATTTGCATAATAATATTAATATCTATTTTATTAATACCATCGTATAATCCTAATACATCTGATAGTATTAATGTCTTCAAACCAATTTCAGAAAGCTATAGTTATGATTTTACTGGCAACGGAAAAAAAGATACTCTAAGTATAACTACAAATTCTAAAGGAAAAGATGTGAAGATATCCACTAACAATAATAATTATTCATTAGCTTCTCTTTGTGATGATAATTATCTTTGTGATGATATAAAATATTGGCCAATGGATGTCTACGTAAAAAATTTATCTCGAAAAACTACTCCTGAAATTATAGTAACTGGTACAAAAAATCGAAAGGCTATAACCTATATTTTTAGATGGTGCAATAATAAATTTATAAATATATTCACTGATGAAAAAAACATTTTTGGAGTTTTAGATTCAAAAGGTAATTCTACACCTCAGTGTTATAGCATTAATTCATCATCATTATCAAATATCAATGCATTCATGATTATAGACAATGACTTATTAAATATATCATCTTTCAAACAGGTTCCTGATATCGATAAAGTCCAAAAATTTATTGATCTTATTCAAACTAATTATGAATTAGATGAAATACCAGATATCTTTACTGATGACATTGCCGAAAATGAGCTCGGAATATTATGGAACCTAGATAAAGATCATAATGTATACAGCTTTCAAAGTGGATTTTTCTATGATGAAAATATTAATGAAAAAGGTATTATTACCTCCACAAAATGGAGGTTGAATTTCGAGAGATATGTCAAAGAAAAAGATGACTCTTACAAAGCTCAGATTTCAATATGTTTAACAAGTACACTAATGCCTGACAATAGCTATAAAATATCTTCATTTTATAAAAATCAAAAGGCCGCATAACTGCGGCCTAAAAGGGGGATGGGGGGTTTTAGCTTTAATGAAGAAAAAATTCTTCATCAAAACTATAGGAGAATACTTTTCTCCGGTACATTAATATTATTAACTTAAACCAGTTAATTTATTCAATTATTTATCCTTAAATGCACCTTTATTATATAACTCTATTATCTTATCAATTAATTCAATTTTACTAGGCGAAACTATTGTTCTAAGAGATTGTAAAAATTCTATGTTTTCATCATATACCATATCCATGGTATCACTTTCCTTTGTTTTTGTATGATTCTCTTTATCACTTTTAGCATCATCAGCCTTAATATCATCATTCACAACATTATTCACATTGAATGAATCCCCCATATTACCCATTGGATTAGCCCCCATATTCATGTTACCCATCTGCTTGTTAAATGAATTCAAATCAAAACCTTCTCTATTCATGGATGATAATATATTATTCAATCCACCAATATCCATATTATTTCCTAACATAGCTAATAATTGTTGAGGATTTATGCCAAAAGGATAATTATTCATAGGCCCATTATTAAATCTTGACCCATTCATATTATTGTTTCTTTCCCTTGATTTATGTCTATGTTTGGACATAAGATATCCTCCTGATTATAGTCTTATATAAAATATTATATGTATATATTTATAAAAGGTTAAAGATTAAGACAAAATTTTTGGAGGGCAAAATCATCGCCCTCCACTAAACTTTACTACCAACCAAATAACCCGTTACCGCAGCTATTTCCATCGCCACTCCAGCCATAAAGTAAGAATAGTAATATTATTAATATTGAATTATTGTTTAGTAATCCAGCTCCACAAGCTATCAACCAAAATATTATAGCTTCTAAGATACCACCGTATCCATTTCCAAATAAGCCGTTATTCATATTATTGTTACAGCAGCAACAATCATTGCAGCAGCAACTATTGCAACAAGTATTACAACAACAACATTTATCTCTATGCTTTTTCTTTGACATATGCTATCTCTCCTCCCTGATTAATCTTCTAGTTACTTATTAACTAGCAACCGCATCCGAATCCTTCACCTATTCCGCAATTACCAATTCTGCCGCATCCGCCGCAGTTACCACCACATATAAATAGTAGAACTAATAAGAATAACCACCAAGATCCTCCGAAGAATGAGTTATTGTTGTTATTTCCACAGCAACATCCGTTGTTTCCATAGCTATTTCCGCAGCAGCAACAGCAGTTATCATTTTTTTTCTTTGAACAACAACAGCAAGGGTTGCAACAACAATTATTGTTATTTCCGTATCCGCCAAATCCGTTTCCGTATCCGCCAAATCCACCGAAGAAGAAAAAGATTAGTAGAATCCAAATCCACCACCAGCCTCCTCCGAAGCCTCCGCCAAATCCACAATTACCAAATCCAGCTAAATTGTTTAATCCAGCATTGCTAAAACCATTTGAAGAGTTACTGCTTCCCGATGAGCTAGAACCAGTATTAGCGTTACTACCACTTAATCCATTTATGATGTCATTAATTTCCATAGTTACTTCCTCCTTGGAATGAATATTTAATTTTTATACTATATACTATTCCACTAGACATCATTTGCCACATTTTTATACAATTTTTTTTATAATCTATAAAAAAAAGCAGCGAAACTTTACGCTTCACTGCTTGCTAAATCTCCAAATAAATTATCTACTAATTCATCTCTACCTTTTTTATTTAAAGATGAGAAGAAATAAAATCTATCTTCATCTGTTAGTTTTAAAGTATCTTTAATAAGTTTTTCACATTTTCTAACTTCATTATTAGATAACTTATCTCTCTTAGTTGCTACTACGATACAATCATAACCATAATGCTTAATCCAATTATACATTGTTACATCATCAGCTGTTGGTTTATGTCTAGAATCTACTAATAGAACAACTCTTTTTAATTCTTCTCTTCCATGTAGATAAGTATCAATTGTCTTTCCCCAACTTTCTTGTTCCTTTTTAGATACTTTTGCATATCCATATCCAGGTAAGTCTACAAGGTGAAAGTCATTATTAATTAGAAAGAAATTAATAAGTTTTGTCTTTCCTGGTGTTTGACTTACTTTAGCTAATTTCTTTCTATTAGTCAATGCATTTATAATTGAACTTTTTCCTACATTTGATCTTCCTACAAAAGCTATTTCTACTCGTCCATCAGCAGGATATTGATGTCTTTTTACTGCTGAAATTATAAATTCACTAGTTTTTATTATCATTGGCTTCATCTCCAGTTAAAGCATTCTTAAGTACTGTTCCAACTTCATCTGCTTTAATTATATTAATTTTATTTCTTATACTGTCTGGTATCTCTTTAATATCTTTTGCATTTTCCTTTGGTATTATTATAGTGTCTACACCTGCTCTAAATGCAGCTAAAGATTTTTCTTTTAATCCACCTATAGGCAACACCTTACCAGTTAATGTAATCTCTCCAGTCATTGCTACATTCCCTTTTACTTTTCTTCCTGATAATGCAGATACTAATGCAGTTACCATAGTTACCCCTGCTGAAGGTCCATCCTTTGGTACTGCTCCTTCTGGCACATGAATATGAATATCTTTATTCTTATAAAAATCATCACTAATTCCATACCTAGATGCATTAGCTCTGACAAATGAATATGCTGCTTTAGCAGATTCTTGCATAACATCACCCAGTTGTCCGGTTAATTGAAGTTTACCAGTTCCGCTCATAGCCATAGCTTCAATAGACAATGTGTCTCCACCATATGCAGTCCATGCCATTCCTGTAACAACTCCAAGTTTATCTTTATTCTGCACCTTATCAAAAGTAAAAATTCTATCACCTAAAAGTTCTTCTATCCTCTTAGTGGTAATTGTGTAAGTCTTATTATCATTTTTCATCATTTCAGCTATTGCTTTTCTAGTAAGTTTTTCCAAAGCTCTTTTTAATGATCTAACTCCTGATTCTCTTGTATAACCATCAATAACTTCATTAATAGCTTCATCTTTTATCTTTAACACCTTTTTATCTAAATTATACTCTTCAAATATTTCAGGTATAAGATGTTCCTTAGCAATATGAAATTTTTCTTCATAAGTATATCCTGATACTTGTACAACTTCCATTCTATCAAGTAATGGTCTTGGAATTGTATCTAATGAATTTGCAGTTGTTATAAATAATACTTTAGATAAATCTATGGATAATTCCATATAATTATCTCTAAATGTTTTATTTTGCTCGCTATCTAAAACTTCTAATAATGCATCTGCAGGATTACCTTTATAATCCACACTAAGCTTATCAATTTCATCTAAAAGTATTAATGGGTTAAATGATCCAGCTTCTTTTAATCCATATACTATTCTTCCTGGAATTGCAGCAACATAAGTTCTTCTATGTCCCCTAATTTCTGATTCATCCTTAAGACCACCCAAAGCCATTCTTACATATTTCCTATTCATAGCCTTAGCAATTGATCTTGCTATAGATGTCTTACCCACACCCGGAGGGCCTACAAGACATAAGATTGGGCCCTTTAATGTCCCACTCATCTTTTTGACTGCTAAATATTCAATAATTCTTTCCTTAACATCCTTTAATCCATAATGTTCAGAATCTAATATTTTTTCAGCTTTTTTAATATCAACTGTTTCTTTAGTATACTTACCCCATGGTAAATCTAATAACCACTCTAAGTATGCTTGTACAGTTGTTCCCTCTGATGAAGATATACTCATCATTTTTAATCTACTTAACTCTTTAAGGGCTTTTTTCTTGACTTCTTGCGGTAATTTAGCATTATCAATTCTTTCTTGAAATTCATTGATAACCTTTTTGTCATCATCATCTTCTCCAAGTTCTTCTTGGATATACTTCATCTGCTCTCTTAAATAATATTCCTTCTGTGAATCATCAACATTTTTCTTTATTTTGTTGTCAATTTTCTTTTGTACCTTGACAATTTCAATTTCATTAGCTATATACGCTAATAATGTATCAATTCTCTTTTTAATATCTAGAGTCATTAATAATTCTTGTTTTTTGTTCACATCTAATGGTAAATAACTTGATATTATGTTAGTTAATACTGACATATCCTTTTCATATCTTACTGTTTTATTAATATCTTCTGATTGGTCATCAATTAACTTTAAATACCTTCTAAATTCTTTTCTTAAACATTTTAAATATGCAACTTGATCAACACTATCTAAAACTTCATCTTCAATTGTTTCTATTTTAACTTCAAAGAATTTATCATTATCAACATATTCTAAAATTTCACCTCTTGATTTACCTTCAACCAAAACTCTAATAACATCATTAGGTAACTTAATGATTTGTTTTATCTTACATAAAGTCCCTATAGTATATATATCATCCTTACTTGGATTCTCATCCTCAATTTCTTTTTGTAACACTAAGAATATATCTTGATTATTCAACATTGAAAAATCAATAGCATTTATTGACTTTTCTCGTCCAACATCAAAATGTAAAACCATATTAGGAAAAATTGTTACTCCTCTTAATGGAATTAATGGAAGTGTATTCTTTTTATACATTCTCTTTCCCTCCATTCAAATAATAATTATTTAGTCTTAATTAGTATACACATAATATATTTTTTTTTCAATACAGAGCTACCTCCTTTATAGGTGTAAAGATACTTGTTTACTAACAAGTACCTTCACTATTTTCATTGGAACTAGCAGACAATATTCCCAATTCTTTTACATTTTTATTGGTTACTTGATTTTTCTCTCTTATATCTACAAATACCTTCTCAAAAACTTCCTTTATATTTTCAACAGTATATATTTTAATATCTTTAATTTCATCAAAAGAATCACTCCAGTTTTCTTTAGGAATAATTACAATATTAGCACCTGCTTTTTTTGCTCCCTTAATTTTAGCTTTAATTCCTCCAATAGGTTTCACACCTCCCAATACACCCAATTCTCCAGTCATTGCTATATGATTATCTACTTTTTTGTTTTTTATTGCACTATATACTGCAGTTGCTATTGCTATTCCAGCAGAAGGTCCATCCACAGGCATTCCCCCTGGAAAGTTAATATGGATATTGTAATTATCACATTTTAATCCAAAAATATTATTCAATACTGTAAAAACATTTTCTACTGAAGAAATAGCTGTACTTTTTCTTTTCATTCTTCTCTTAGAATCAGATATACTTTCTTCCTCCACAATTCCTGATATCTTTAACTTTCCTAATCCTTCTTCAACTTTTTTAGCAGATACCTCTATTTGCATTGCTATTCCTTGATTTGCTCCATATACAGCCAATCCATTTACAACTCCAATTTCTGGCTTATTATTAATTTTCACTTCAATCCTCTTAGTATATTGGCCATTTTCTATAACCCATTCAATGTCAGATTGTTGTATATTTTTTCTTCCTTCATTAACTGCAATTCCACTTGCCAATTGTATTAAATTCACAACTTCCCTACCATTATAACAGTAATCGCCTATTATTCTTTTGCTATCCTCATCTACAGAAAGGCCAAATTTTTCAGCAGCATTAATACCTATCTTTATAATTTCTTCAGGTACTAAACTTCTAAAAAATATCTCAACACATCTTGATCTTATTGCTGGTAAAATTTCTTCAGGACTTCTTGTTGTTGCACCAATCAATCTAAAATCTGCTGGCAAGCCATTATCAAATATCTCCTTTATATAATCAGGCATATTAGGATCTTCTGAACTATAATATGAACTATCCAAATAAACTTTTCTATCCTCCAACACTTTTAATAATTTATTTAATTCAATCGGATGTAATTCTCCTATTTCATCAATAAATAATATTCCTCCATGCGCTTTGGTTACAGCTCCTGCTTTAGGTTGTGGTATTCCTGCTACACCCAACGAACCAGCTCCTTGATATATTGGATCGTGAACAGATCCTATTAATGGATCTGCAATTCCTCTCTCATCAAACCTTAATGTGGTTGCATCAATTTCCACAAATTTAGCTTTTTTCTTAAATGGTGAGTTAGGATTTTTAATTGCTTCATCTAAAACAATTCTTGCTGCAGCTGTTTTTCCAACTCCAGGTGGGCCATAAATAAGAACATGCTGTGGATTTGGACCACATAAAGCTGCCTTTAATGCCAATATACCTTTTTCTTGACCAATCACTTCATCAAAATTTTTAGGTCTACTTTTTTCAGTTAAGGGTACAGTTAAAGAAATACTCCTCATTTCTTTAAGCTTATTCATTTCCTTTTTATTTTCCCTATTAATAACTATTTTCTTAGATCTTGAACTTTTATTATTAACAACAATAAAATATATTAAAACTATCACCAATACAACTTGCAATAATATTAATAACTCAGCCATAAATAAAATACCTCCATACTGTTTTCAAGTTCATCATCTTTTAATTATTAACTTTCTACAGCGTGTATATTCACAAAAACTAAAAAAGCCTAAGAATTTATTTAAATAAACTCTTAGGCTTAAAAAATTACATGTTAGGCTGTTTCCATACCTTTATTTTTCTTTGTTTTTTGAGGCTTTTGCAAAAGTCTCTCTTCACCTTCTGGTAGTCTATGGATTTCAGGTTCAGCTTTATCTTTGATAGCAGGTTCATTTATTATAACCTTTGATATTCTTTCATCTGAAGGAATATCAAACATAATATCTGTCATAACATCCTCTATAATAGACCTTAACCCTCTAGCACCAGTTTTTCTTTCTATAGCCTCATCAGCTATAGCATTTAATGCTTTCTCAGTAAAATCTAATTCAACATTATCCATCTCGAATAACTTCTTATATTGTTTTACTAATGCATTTCTTGGTTTACTTAATATATTAACAAGAGCTTCTCTATCAAGAGAATCTAAAGTTACAACTATAGGTAATCTCCCAACAAACTCTGGTATTAAACCAAATTTCAATAAATCTCCTGGTACTATTTCTTTGTAAATACTTCCAAGATCCTTTTCTTTCTTCGATTGAACTTGTGCTCCAAATCCCATAGAACTATTTCTAGTTCTCTTTTCTATAATCTTATCCACTCCGTCAAAAGCACCACCGCAGATAAATAAAATATTTGCAGTATTAATTTGAATAAATTCTTGGTGTGGATGTTTTCTACCACCTTGAGGTGGTACAGATGCAACAGTTCCTTCTAAAATCTTTAATAAAGCCTGTTGAACACCTTCACCAGAAACATCTCTAGTTATAGATGGATTTTCAGATTTTCTAGCAATCTTATCTATTTCATCAATATATATTATTCCTTTTTCTGCTTTTTCTATATCATAATCAGCATTTTGGATAAGTCTTAAAAGAATATTTTCAACATCTTCACCAACATATCCAGCTTCAGTCAATGTAGTAGCATCTGCTATTGCAAATGGTACATTTAAAAACTTAGCCAAAGTTTGTGCCAAAAATGTTTTACCCGAACCAGTTGGTCCTAATAGTAAAATATTACTCTTTTGTAATTCAATATCATCACTTGTATCATTAGAATTAACTCTCTTGTAATGATTATAAACAGCTACAGACAAAGCTTTTTTAGCTCTTTCTTGCCCAACTACATAATCATCTAAGTATTTTTTGATTTCCTGTGGCTTTGGTAAAGATTTTGCATCAAATTCTACTGTTTCTTCAAATTCATCTGCAATAATCTCAGAACATAAATCTATACACTCATCACATATGTATACACCAGGCCCTGCAATCAATCTCTTAACTTGATCTTGACTTTTACCACAAAAAGAACACTTTAATTGTTTCTTTTCATCATACTTAGCCATACATCCACCTCACTCTTCAATTATCTATTTCACACTACTTATCTTTCCCAATTTCATTCTTATTCATTACCTTATCTACTAATCCATAAGCTACAGCTTCATCGGCATCAAAGAAATTATCTCTTTCTGTATCTGAAATAATTTCTTCTAAAGATTTTCCTGTATTCTCACTTAAAATCTTATTTAATTTTTCCTTTATTTTTAACATTCTCTTTGCGTGAATATCTATATCAGTTGCCTGACCTTGGAATCCCCCTAAAGGTTGATGAATCATTATCTCTGCATTAGGAAGTGCAACTCTTTTTCCTTTAGCTCCACTTGATAATAAAAATGCACCCATAGATGCTGCCATACCAATGCAAATTGTTGAAACATCAGGTTTTATATAATTCATAGTATCATATATAGCCATTCCAGCTGTTACCGAACCACCTGGGCTATTTATGTATAAATAAATATCTTTATCTGGATCTTCACTTTCTAGGAATAATAATTGTGCAACTATAAGACTTGCAGTATCATCGTTTACTTCGCCGCTTAACATAATTATTCTATCCTTTAATAATCTAGAATATATATCATAAGCTCTTTCGC
This sequence comes from Clostridiaceae bacterium, assembly GCA_029219285.1. Classification (GTDB taxonomy): domain Bacteria; phylum Bacillota; class Clostridia; order Clostridiales; family Clostridiaceae; genus Clostridium. Next base: position 6,669 of record JAQXTC010000152.1, on the reverse strand, counting down.
CTCTACCTGTTTGTTCTATTACTGTAGGTACTAATGCCATATCTTTACCTCCCTATTAAAATAATCAAGTCTGATTATTTATTAACCATATTGTATATTATACAGGATTTTATATTTTTTGTTAATATATATATTTGAAATAATTGCCAGAAAAATTTATTTTCCTGGCAATCATCTTAAACTTTATATATTAAACTATTAATCAATTAAATATTAAATCCAAAATTACTTAACGTTATCTGTTAAAACCTTAATAGTCTTTGTCATAATTATTTCTCTTTCAATCATAGACTTTTGAGTCTTAGCTAACATATCTGCCATTTTTTCATGTTCAGATGCAGTATACATTTTAGCTAATTCTAAAGCTTTATCCTTAACTTCTTCATCTGAAGCTTCAATATTTTCTGCCTTAGCTATTGCATCTAAAACTAAATCAGCTCTAACTTTTGTTTCAGCATTTTCTTTCATGTAGTCTCTCATTTTTTCAGTTGTATTACCTGTAAATTGCATATATTGATCTAAAGTTAATCCTTGATATTTTAATCTATTTTCAAGATCTTTTATCATAGCATCAATTTCTTTCTCAACCATTACTTGTGGTAAGTCAATTTCAGATGCATCTACAGCTGCTTTTATAACATTGTTTTCAAATTCTTGTTTAGCTTTCATTTCATTGTTTTCAGTCATCTTCTTTTTAATGTCTTCTTTAAGTTCAGCTAAAGTATCAAATTCAGAAACATCCTTAGCAAATTCATCATTTAATTCTGGAAGTTCCTTAACCTTTATTTCTTTAACAGTTACTTCAAATGTAGCTTCTTTACCGTTTAATTCTTCTTTTCCATAGTTTTCTGGGAAAGTAACTTTAACTTCTTTGTTTTCTCCAGCAGCTACTCCAACTAATTGATCTTCAAAGTTATCAATGAATGAACCTGAACCTATTTCTAATGAATAGTCAGTTCCTTCTCCACCTTCAAAAGCTTCACCATCAATAAATCCTTTGAAATCAATAACAGCTATATTTCCTTTTTCTACTGTTCCTTCAGTTTTTGTTTCAGTTCTTGAGTTCTTTTCTTGCATTGATTTTAATTGTTTTTCAATGTCTTCTTCAGAAACTTCATAAACTGGTTTTTCAACTTTTAATCCTTTGTATTCTCCAAGCTTAACTTCTGGATAAGTTGTAACTTCAGCAGTATAAACTAAATCTTTACCTTCTCCTACTTCAACAACTTCTACCTTTGGATAATCAACTGGTTTTATGTTATTTTCATCTAATGCTTTACCATAAGTTTCATCTATAACATAGTTAATAGCATCTTCAAATAAAACTTCTACACCATAAACTTTTTTTACCATAGCCATAGGTACTTTACCTTTTCTAAATCCTGGTACATTAAAGTGTTGTTTATTTTTGTTATATGCTTTTTTTAATGCTGCAGTAAACTTTTCTGCTTCAACCTTAACTTCAAGTTTCACTACATTGTTTTCTATTTTTTCCATTTTAGCTTCCATCTTTTATATTCCTCCTAAAATAGTTCTTCACAATCTCGATAGACTAAGATATTATAACACATATTCATCAATTTTTTCAAATTTTTTGCCTTTTTGATATTATTTTATTACGCATGATTTATTGAGTAACATTACCATCTGCAGCTAAATAATATTGTACATTATTAACTGTTACACTAATTCCTTTATCTGATACAACATCACCTATTACAATATTAGGTCCAACAAGATTCCAAATTACATTTTCAATTCCTGATTCAATATCATAAATCCATACATAAAGTTTTTGTCCGCCATTTCCAAAGTAAGGCAACTCACTTACATACACTATTTTACTCTCATCAATAAATTTAGCTTGTGCACACCATATATATGTTGGTGTCTGTGTTAATATTTGCTCTTTAGGAAATACCTGATTTGATTGAGATACATATTGTTTTTTACTTATATCTTTTACATCTCCATTAATATCAGCAATCTTTAAATCTTGGTTTTTATCCAAAAACAATATTTTATCTTTAGATGGACTTATATTTATTGTTATCCCATCTATTGGTTCTACATTAATAAACTGCTTCTTACCTTCTGTTTCTTCGTATTCAGCTTTTGCAACTATTCCTTCTGAAATATTAATATCCATATATAATTTTTCTGGTTCTTTAATTTCTTCTTTTGGTTCTTCTACAACTGGATTTTTTGCTTCTTCACTTTTAACTTCTTCATCGGGTTTATCACTATCTACCCAGGCTTGCATCTTGGCCCTTATATTACTAAAATCCATATTTTTTATTTGTGTATTAAATATAACTATCCCAACAATAACCACAGCCAAAATAGAAATAATTAAAATTCTTTTTTTTCTTTTTTTCATCTTCTGTTCATAATTCTTACTAAAAATACTTGGTTTTGCCACTATTTATTCCTCCCGCCAAATATCTATTTAAATTTAATCATTTACATAATTCAATAATCCATATTAAATTATATCCTAAACTCCTTTTTTTTTGTATATTCTATTATTAAATAATTCTTAATTTTTCTTTCCACAACCTTGGCATCCGCCGTAAGAATTTCCTTTTTTCTTATTACAACAGCAGCCTTTTGTTTTAACAATATTATTGGAATATTCTTCATACTCTCTACTTTCTTCTAATAATTCATAATGAACACGTCCTATTACAACCAAGTCAATCCCATCATATTCACCTTTTAAATAAATTCCAAAAGTACTTATATCTTGTATGCCTTTCTTTTTTAATGTTGCAATAATCAAATTCTCTTTTTGGCACATTTCATTTGTATCTAAAACTCTACATTTAATAGCTATTATTCCATTATTCTTAACATATTCAGAATTTTTTTCTATAACCTCACTCAACCTATTAATATTTATATTACTTTCTAAACAAACCATAAATCCATCAAAATTATTTTCTTGAATTTCTGTGTTATGAACTTCATACATTTTATTCTTTATACTAACCCTAATAAGATCGGTATAATTAGGTAAGTTTAAAATGATACTGCCTTCATCTATATAATCGTATATGAATTTCATACAATCATCTATAATCTTGGCTATTTCTGTATGCATTATCTCCACCTCCTGTAATCCATTTTATACAATATCACTACTTTTTCAACATAAAAATTATTATTTTCAAATATAAATATATATCTACAATTTTCTAGCTTAATTTAGTTAATTATAACAAAAAAAATATTGGCATTTGTTTATTTTTGTCTTATAATAATCTTAATATAAATAATATAAATTTTTTGTGAATATGCCCATACTTCTCAATTAGTTTGTTCTAGTTGAGTTGATATAAACCCCACATTATGTTCATTTATCCCTTTCAAAATGAGCATAACACTTTAACCTGTACTTTTTAAGTGCAGGTTTATTTAGTTTAATAAAAAAATATGAGAAGTATATAAATATCTATATACACTTCTCATTTTTATCTATATTAACTATTTTTTAGTCTTCCATTATATTCGATAAAATATACATACTTATAAATTAAAATTTTCAACATCTTCAATCTTCCAATTACCATCCTCATAGATTAACTTAGTAAAAAACATTTTTGAATTTGAAGTTTTATTTAATCCAAATAAACTTTTTTCTACACTATAATCCACTTTTACAACTACAGTTGCTCTATATGTATCATTATTATCACAATAGTATTCATTTTTATCATTCATTATATGAACTTTTTCAATATTATACTCATTCTTAAATATAATATATTTCTTCTCTAATATATTATAAATTTTATTCTTAACTTCCACTGTACAATTACTCATTTTATCTTTATCTTCATTATTAAGTGCTTCAAAAACTCCCTTATAAAACTTATCGGTAACATCCGATAATTGATTTTCTAAAACTGCATTACCCATATTTAAATCTAAAGAAATTGTAGGTTTATCATTTACCTGCACTTTATCACTAGTAATTTTACCCCATGGAAATTCCTTTGCTATACTTACAGTTACACTTCCATCTGTAGGTAACGGTCCTATAATCCCAACATTGTCAACTGTTTTTTCACTATCTTCTTCATTAATGAATACCTCTGCATCTGCATATTTAGATGTAATTGATACATTTATCGCATTAAAATTCATGGTAGTTTCTTCATTACTTACTAATAGAATTTCCTTTGATTCATTAATATCTCCATAATCACTATTTAATTTTCCTTTAAGCGTATAAACTCCAGGAATTAAACCTTCAAAATTTTTCCCACCTTCTATATACAATTTATCATTAACACAAAATAGTCCTTCTTCAAAATTAGTATTTACAACTAACGAATAAGTTTTTAAATCCAGATAATAATCATCTCCAAAAATCCCTTTTTTGTTTTCTAAGACAAAAGTTTCTGTTTCTCCTGATTTCATTAACTTATCTATAGCCGTACTTATTCTATTTGATTCACTATAATATTTCATCAATGGCTCTAACTCACTAGCTTTAACTCTTTCTCCATTAAGTCTTACTTTTTTCGATAGTTTGTCACAGTCCCCAGCTTTTAATATTTCTTGAGTATCAGAAATAAATTTTTCTTTAGAATGAGTTGTTTTTCCTAAATTATATCCTAAGAACAAAAACATAGCTAACATTATAAGCAAAATAATTTTATAATTCTTCTTTACTTTTCCTAATATATCGCCTTTTTCTAACTCTGAAATTATATTCTTAATAAACTCTACTATCTTCTTCACCTGTTTCCCCTCAAAATTTAATTATATGCAAAAAGGCAACCATAAAAATAGTTACCTATATTACTAATCTTCTAATATATCTATTATCCACTTACCACAATCTACACATTTATAAACTCTAATAACAAAAAGGTCAAGTTCTTCTCTCTTTATAGTGTTAGCAAACATGTCTAGTTCTTCTTTTGTAATAAATTCATCATTTTTATCAATGTATCCATGAATTTGAACGAAATAATTATTTCTACTCTTGCCACAACACTCATTATCTTCAGTTACTGCAATTTTCTCATAACTTAACTTTTCTTGTAATTCACTTATTATAGGGATAATGTCTTCATACTCACTTATGTCATCTAAAAAATCCTCTTCATAAAAGACTAAATCCTTAATTCTAAATAGCTCTTTCATTTGAAACTCCTTTCAAAATCCTTTTGTTGTCTTATTATATCACTACTTATGGTTATTATCTATAAAAAAAGGCTATCTTTATTAGGATAGCCAAATTTCATTTAAATATTCTCAATTTTTCTTCTTTCACCTTTAAAGTTATTTATTTTCATACTCCTATTTTTTAATTCTTTCTCTACATCTTCAATTGGAATATTAAGTTGTGCCATAAGAACTAGAAGATGATATGTCAAATCACATATTTCATTAACTTGATCTTCCTTTTTATCAGTCATTGCACTAATAACAACCTCAGTCGACTCTTCACCAACTTTTTTTAGTATTTTTTCTAGTCCTTTATTAAAAAGATAAAATGTATATGAACCTTCTTCCCCATGTTTTTTTCTATCTAGAATTTTTGAATATAATTGTTTTATTGTTTCATCCATAATTAATCACCTATAACTCCCTGTAAAAACAACTTTTATTTCCTGTATGACAGGCTGCTCCAACCTGTTCTACTAATAGTAATAATGTATCATTATCACAGTCTATTTTTATATCTTTTATAAATTGAAAATTTCCTGAAGTAGCCCCTTTATTCCAAAGCTCATTTCTACTTCTGCTATAAAACCAAGATGTATCTCCCTCTAATGTTTTCATAAGACTTTCTTTTGACATATATGCTAGCATTAAAACTTCCTTAGTTTTATAATCTTGGACAATAGCTGGAACAAGTCCTCCACCTTTAGCGAAATCAACCATATTAACTTTCTTTAATAATTCATCTTCCATAACTATCTCCTAACTAAGATATTCTTACTTTTCAAATATTTCTTTACCTCTTCTACAGATACCTCTCCATAATGGAATATAGAAGCAGCTAAAGCAGCATCCGCATTCGCCTCTTTAAATACATCATAAAAATCTTCCTTCTTGCCACATCCACCTGAAGCTATTACTGGGACATTAGTTATATTTGAAACTGATTTTGTAAGTTCAATATCAAAACCTTTTTTAGTGCCATCAGCATCCATAGATGTTAACAATATTTCTCCAGCACCTAAACTAACAGCCTCTTCAATCCACTTTAATGCATCTATTCCAGTATCAATTCTCCCGCCATTTATAACAACATTCCATCCACTATTATCCACTCTTTTCTTAGCATCAACAGCCAAAACTATACACTGATTTCCAAATATATGAGCTCCTTCTTTTATTAAGTTTTTATCTCTTATTGCCGCTGAATTTAAACTTACTTTATCAGCACCTGCTCTTAATATTCCTTTTATATCATCTATAGTTTTTAACCCACCACCAACGGTAAATGGAATAAAAATATTTTCAGCAACTTTTTCTACTACTTGCTTCATTATATTTCTATGCTCATGTGTAGCAGTTATATCTAAAAATACAAGTTCATCAGCACCTTGTTCATAATAATATTTTGCAAATTGAACTGGATCTCCCACTTCTTTTATTCCAACAAAATTTACACCTTTTACAACTTTTCCATCTCTAACATCTAAG
>JAQXTC010000151.1 GCA_029219285.1 Clostridiaceae bacterium | reverse complement strand
TTTTTTTATATTGGTTTTATAAATTTATAATTCTAACTACATTTTAGCGTGGAAAGTTCTGTTTATAACATCAAGTTGTTGTTCTCTTGTAAGCTTGATGAAGTTAACAGCATATCCTGAAACTCTGATAGTTAATTGAGGATAGTCTTCTGGGTGATCCATAGCATCAAGTAAAGTTTCTCTGTTAAATACATTAACATTTAAGTGATGAGCATCTTGTCCAAAATATCCGTCCATCATGTTGCTTAAGTTAGCAATTCTTTCTTCTGGAGTCTTTCCAAGTGCATCTGGTATTATTGAGAATGTGTTTGAAATACCATCTTGTGAGTGTTCATATGGAAGCTTAGCTACTGAGTTAAGTGAAGCTAATGATCCTGAAGCATCTCTTCCGTGCATTGGGTTAGCACCTGGTGCAAATGGTTCTCCAGCTTTTCTACCACATGGAGTAGTACCAGTCTTTTTACCGTAAACAACGTTAGAAGTTATAGTAAGTACTGATTGAGTGTGGTATGAGTTTCTGTAAGTCTTGTTTTGTCTGATCTTCTTCATCATGTTTTCAACTAAGAATACAGCAATATCATCAACTCTATCATCATCGTTACCGTATTTAGGGAAGTCACCTTCAACTTCGAAGTCAACTGCGATTCCTTCTTCATTTCTTATTGGCTTAACCTTAGCGTATTTAATAGCTGAAAGTGAGTCAGCACAAACTGAAAGACCAGCTATACCACAAGCCATTGTTCTAAATACATCTCTGTCATGTAAAGCCATTTGTAAGCTTTCATAAGAGTACTTGTCATGCATATAGTGGATAACATTTAATGTATTAACATATAGGTTAGCTAACCAGCTTGTCATTACATCGAATTTTTCCATTACTTCATCGTAATCTAAGTATTCAGAAGTGATTGGTTCTATCTTAGGAGCAACTTGAACACCAGACTTTTCATCTCTACCACCATTAATAGTGTAAAGAAGAGTCTTAGCAAGGTTAACTCTTGCTCCGAAGAATTGCATTTGCTTACCAACTCTCATAGCAGATACACAGCAAGCTATTGCATAGTCATCTCCCCAGTAAGGTACCATTAAGTCATCGTTTTCATATTGAACAGAGCTTGTATCAATAGAAACCTTAGAACAGAAGTCCTTAAATCCTTGAGGAAGTCTTGTTGACCATAAAACAGTTAAGTTTGGTTCTGGTGATGGTCCTAAAGTGTAAAGAGTGTTAAGAATTCTGAATGAGTTCTTAGTAACTAGTGTCTTACCGTTTAATCCCATACCACCGATTGATTCAGTAACCCAAGTAGGATCTCCTGAGAATAGGTCGTTGTATTCTGGAGTTCTTAAGAACTTAACAAGTCTTAACTTCATTACGAAGTGGTCCATGATTTCTTGAGCTTCTTCTTCAGTAATGATTCCTGCTTTTAAATCTCTTTCAATATAGATATCTAAGAAAGTAGAAGTTCTACCAAGAGACATTGCAGCACCATTTTGTTGCTTTATAGCAGCAAGGTAAGCAAAGTATAACCATTGTACAGCTTCTCTAGCATTATTAGCTGGCATTGAGATATCGATACCATATGATAATGCCATAGCCTTTAATTCGTTAAGAGCTTTAATTTGATCAGAAATTTCTTCTCTTAATCTGATTACTTCTTCATCTATAGTTGAAACTTCTAAAGATAATTTTTGTTCTTGCTTGTCCTCAATTAGTCTATCAACACCGTATAGAGCAACTCTTCTGTAGTCACCTATGATTCTTCCTCTACCATAAGCATCTGGAAGACCAGTTACGATACCAGATTTTCTAGCTAATCTCATTTCTGTAGTATAAGCATCGAAAACACCTTGGTTATGAGTCTTTCTATATTTAGAATAGATTTCAGATATTTTAGGATCTACTTCAAATCCATAAGATTTAGCAGCGTTTTCTGCCATTCTGATTCCACCTTCAGCCATTACAGCTCTCTTAAGTGGAGCATCAGTTTGTACACCAACGATCTTTTCTAAAGCTTTATCAATGTAACCTGGGTTATAAGCATTGATTCCAGATATAGTTTTAGTGTCTAGATCTAAAACTCCTCCGTTTTCTCTTTCTTTCTTAAATAATTCACTTACTTCATCCCAAAGTTTAGTTGTGGCTTCAGTAGCACCAGCTAAGAAGTCAGCATTTCCTTCGTATGGAGTATAGTTAGTTTGGATAAAGTTTCTTACGTTGATTTCTTTTGACCAAATACCGTCTTTAAAATTTTTCCATTCGTTTCTCACAACTATTACCTCTTTCGTTAAATATTCGTTAATGTTCATAGACATTGGATATTAACTAAAAATGATTATTAATTAACTCCTTGTTCATAATGTATCACCTTAAAAGTAAAAATGCAAGAGAAATTTTAGACAAGCTTTACCAAAAATTTAAGTGAAAAATAATGTTCAGATTTGTCTGAAAAATTAAAGAATTTTAACAATATTTGAAAATGGCTCTATTAGTAAGATAAGGATTACATAGATTATGGTTATAAATAGAATTTTAGTAACTAGAAATCCAGTATTACAAAATAATGTTTATTAATAAAAAAATGAAATTATTTAAAATAGAAGGGGAAAATAAAGAATTATTTATACAAATTTTTATATTAATCATAGAAGAAAATAAAATTAATACAATATATTAAAAATGTTAATTGTTATTGTAAAGGAAATTTTTATATGGATATTTATATAGGAATATTAATAGTAGGGATTATATTTGTATGTTTTTTTGGCGATAAAAAGATTATCTATAAAATAAAAAAAATAAATAATACTTATAGAGAGTTGTTTTTAGAAAAGAATTTGCTTATTAGAATACCACAACTATTGTTAGTGTTTTTAGCAGAGATTATGTATTTTTCAGCAATATATATAGCAATCATTACTTACATTAATGAAAACTATGGTGTGAACTTTATATTAGAATTCTTATTAATATGTTTTTGTTTTTTGTCTGTACATTATTCTATGGGTTACTTACTTCATATAAGTTCAAATATAAATGTATTTATGAGGGAAGAGTTAGACAAAAGTCTTAGAGCATATTTTTTATTAAGTTATTTTTTAACTAGTAGCTATTTGCTTTTAGTAATATTATTGCCAGAAGCTTTAAAAACTTATGCCTTAAGTGGCTTAATATCATTGGTAGTTTGTTACATATGTAATATGAAGATTCTATTTAGATTTATGAAGAATCCTGGTTGTATTAAATTTAGCTTTAGTGATAGGGGAAGCTTTACAAAAGTATTTATAGCTGTCATGACTTTATTAGTAATGATAGTATTTAATTTATATTTGGGAGTATGTCTTGCAAATTCTTTAGAAGATGGAGCATTTTCTAATAATCCTAGTAGTTTTGATTTGTTTTATTATACTATTGTTACTTTTGCCACTATCGGTTTTGGCGATATAATTCCCATATCAATACCTGCAAAAATAATGGCAATTGTTATAGCAGGAACCAGCGTAATTTGCTTGACTGTATTTTTAGGGAGTATATTCACGATTAAACAGAAAAATGATAAAGTGTCATAAATAATAAAAAATTATTGATAATCTCGTAAAAATAGATTAAAATAATAAGAACTTACGTTCGTAAAATGAGACTATAAACTTCTCGTAAAGGAGAGAAATAGTATGCAAGATTAGTAAGTGAGTACTCATGAAATTTTAGGAGATTACAAATGACAAAAAGAAGAAGACCAAGACAGGTAAAGTTTTGGGCAACAGATGAAGAACTACAGTTAATAAAAAAGAAAATTGAAATTTCAAAGCTGAGTCAACAAGAATACCTTTTAAGATCAGCTCTTGAAAAAAACATACTAGTTATTGAGGGAATAAAAGAACTAATTATAGAACTTACTAAGGAAGGAAATGAACTTAGAAATCTTTCCAGTAAATTAGAAGGGGAGAATCAAGAAAAAGTTTGGCAAATTACAGATAGATTAATGGGACTTTGGAATCAAATAGACAAAACTATAAGGGAAGGTAAAGAGTAATGGCAGTGATTAAAAATTTGAAAGCTACAAAGTCCTTAGAAAATCAACTAGAATATTTAGCTTCTGAGGGGAAGACCTTAGATAACCTTAGAAGTGGTATTAATTGTACAGTTGATAATGTGGAGATGGAATTTAATATTATAAAAGAACTTTATAATAAACCTATTGGTAAGCAATATTATCATATGACACAGGCTTTTTCACCAAGTGATGATATAACTCCAGAAAAATGTCATGAACTAGGAAAGGAATGGATTACCGCTCATATTGAAAATCACCAAATTTATATGGTTACCCATATTGATAAGGATCACCTACATAATCACTTTGTTATTAATAGTGTGAATATGGACAATGGATTAAAGCTGCAAATAAAGCCTAAGAAGTTAGAAGAAATGAAAATCCATAGTAATGAAATATGTTTAAGGGAAGGATATAAAACAATAAACTTAGATAAAGATAAGGGAGTTTCAAAAACAGATAGTGAATATCATTTAGAAAAAAGAGGGGAGATTTCCTGGAAAAATGAAATAAGATTAGCAGTTGATACTTTAAAGAAAAGCAGTAATTCAATAGAAGATTTAAAGGAACTTCTACTTAATCATTTTGATATTATTCTCGATGATCGAGGGGATATAATCTTTTTTAAACACCCATATGCAAAAGCATGGGTTTCTGAAAATTCACTTGGGGGAGATTATAAAAAAGCAACATTAAATAAATATTTAACTACAAATTGATAGTTAATCCTTATTTTGCTATTATAAAAGAAATAAATATTATGTAGTAGAAGGGGGTTAAAATGAAGAAAGGATTAAAAATAGCAATAGGTGTTGCTGTCTTTGCAGTAATTGCAATTATAGTTACATTTATAATAATTTCCAAAAGCTCTTCAAAACAAGCAGAAGAAGCATGGCAAAGCTATGTAGATTTAATTAATAATAAAGATTATGCTGCCATGTATAATATGCTAACAGATGAATCTAAAAAGAAGATTACTGAAGAAGATTTCACTAAAAGAAATAAAAACATATATGAAGGAATAAGTGCTAGTGACATAAAAGTTGATATTA
>JAQXTC010000150.1 GCA_029219285.1 Clostridiaceae bacterium | reverse complement strand
ATTACAAAAGGAAGTGCTCCTACTGCTGAAATAACAAGCCAAGCTATACCAACTGTAAAAAAACCTTCTTTGGCATATATAGTTGTTTTCTTAGTTCTAATGCTACATAACAGTATTGTTATTGGAAGCATACATAGTATAGTATAAATGAAAGAGTTAATATCATCACTTCCATAATAAACACCTACTAAAAGAGGAATTAATAGTAATGCTAATTCATACTTTAGTACATTTCCAACAAGTTTTAGTACTACCTTATAATTCATTAATTATTTCCTCCATCAAATATTTGGTTAATGTCATATAACTTTCTATTCTTAGTTACGATAATGACTCTATCACCAACTTTTAAGCAATCATCACCAGTTGGAATAATAATCTTTTTGTTTCTAACTATAGTAGCAATAATATTATCAGCTGTGAAATTAATATTCTTAATCTTAGTATTTATATACTTTGTATCATCATCAATTAAGAATTCAATTGCTTCAGCTTTATCATTACATATTTTGTAAAGGTTCTCAATTTCTAATTTCCTTCTATTTCTTAATGATCTAACATATCTAATAATAACATTTGCTGTAACTTGCTTTGGTGATACTATAGAATCTATACCAACAGTTTTAGCAATATCATTATAATTATCTCTTGTAATTTTTGTAATTATATTTCCTACATTATGTTTGGCAGCTAATAAAGATGCAATTAGATTATCTTCATCTCTACCTGTAAGAGTTATAAAACTATCCACATCATCTAAACTTTCTGAAAGAAGGAGTTCTTCATCCATACCATCTCCATTTATTATTATAGAATCTGGTAATAATTCAGTAAGTTCTTTACACTTATCTAAATCTCTTTCAATTATTTTAGAAGTAACACCTATATCGTTAATTCTTTTGGCAAGGTAGTAACCAATCTTACCGCCACCTATAATCATTGCGCGTTTTATCTTTTTCTTATATTTTCCTAACCTTTTAAATAATTCTTGTATGTCTTTATGTTCACCAATAACATATATTCTGTCTTCTTTTTGAAAAACATAATCACCTCTAGGAATTATTATCTGATCAGCTCTTTCAACTGCACAAAATAATACATTACCTCTGATGAAGTCAATTTCTGAAACTACTTTTCCTTCTAGCTTAGTTTCATCTGAAACCTTAAAGCCAATTAGATTAACTTTTCCATTAGTAAAACTGTCTATTGCACAAACTGAAGGGAATTTTATTAATCTTGATATCTCCGTAGCAGCTGCTTTTTCTGGATTAATAACTAAATCTATACCTAATGCTTCTGTCAAAATTGTAATGTCTTCATCATAATCAGGTGTTCTAACTCTGGCTACAGTGTACTTAACCCCGAGCTTCTTAGCAGCTAAACATGAAAGCATGTTTAGTTCATCACTACCGGTAACAGCTATAAGTAGCTCTGCTTCTTTTATACCTGCTTCACATAATACCTTTAAACTTGTACAGTTGCCCTTAATACACATTACATCTAAATTTTCATTTAAACGTTCAATTGCCGTATCCCTATTATCAATAACAGTTATATTATCTTCCTCATTTGATAAATACTTTGCTAAAGTATAGCCAACCTTACCTGCTCCAACAATAATAATGTTCATTTTATTTTACCTCTAATCATCAGTAATTTTATAGTCATTTCTACATTACACCATATTACCATACCTTTTCAAGATATGATACTAATTATTCAAATAAAGTTAAAATATTATTTTTTTCATTGGAAATGTTGTATCATATTTACTCTCTTTAAAATAGTATATAACAAGACAGAAAACTCTGTATTTGAGGTGATTTAATGAACCCTTTATTAAATATACTACTTGGAGGAATGATGGGCGGAAATGGCCCTGGTAATATGAATGGCCCTATGGGTGGAAATAACTTTGGAGGTAACCCTCTTTTAAATATGCTCATGGGAGGTATGAATCCTAACATGATGAATGGCAATCCACTTATGAATATGCTTATGGGTGGTATGAACCCTAATATGATGAATGGAGCTAACATGAATAACAATCCTTTAGCTAGTATGATGCAAAACATGAACATGAATAACCAAACTCCAAATAATAATATGAATCCTAATCCAATGAACAACGTGAATCAAAATCCTATGAACAACATGAATCAAAATCCTATGAATAGCCAACAGCCTATGAACAATATGAACATGAATAATATGAACCCTCTTTTAAGTATGTTAATGGGCAATATGAATCCTAATATGATGAATAACAATATGATGAATAACCCTAATATGAGTAATATGCAAAGACATCATAAGCATAGACATTAAGGTTTTATATTAATAAATATTTTCTTATAGTCTTAGCTAAAGCTATAATAAAAAATCTCGCACTAAACTAGGCGAGATTTTTTTATTATGCATTTATTAATGTCTTAGCTTTTTTCATATCTAAAGGAAAGATACTATAACTATTAAACCCGAATTTTAATTTGTCATTTTTTAACTTATATAATACTTTTGCTCCAGTATCTTTAACAAGTTCAACATCCTTATTGGTAAACTCTTTATATACTTTTCCTCTTAAATTTACTGCCTGAAAGCTATTACTTTTTTCTTGATATATAACACCTCTAAATCTAGTCAAATACAGAATAGCTAACAAAAGTAATATTAAGAAAGCACAAAATATTGTCATTTGGATTAAAAAACTAAATTTATTAAGTATATTCCCTAATAAAGGCATCATTGCCGATATCAAAAAAAGTATTTGCCATGCTTGTATTGAATCACTTATAAGTATATTTTCCTTTGATATTTTTCTAACTAACTCCTTTCTTTTTTCTCTTTGTGCCCAAGTAATTTTATAAGTAGAAACTTGAATCATTTTATAATCATTAGTTAATATATATAATTGGTATTCTGTTAGAAAAGCACCTTTAATATCTTTTCTTTCAAATTTTATTGCCAAAAAACCGATGAATTATAAGTTTATCTTCTGTAAGTTCAAACAACATTTTCCCATTGGATTTATTAATTACCATATCTCTTGACCTCTAACTCTTTTAAATCTTTTTCTATACATAACGGATAGATAATCTTATTTATTCTAAATGGTTTATATGTTCCCT
>JAQXTC010000149.1 GCA_029219285.1 Clostridiaceae bacterium | reverse complement strand
ATCTTATTTATTGCCGGTTTATTTGTCATGCAATAAATTTTCCAAACTTATATAATTTTCAAAGAACGAGTAATTCTAAGATTTATTAATCTATTTTTTCATAACAACCTAACAGAATCAGCAATCATACAACTATATTATAAATTCAATTTAAACATTAAATATTGAAAGCAATGTTATATTACTTGCAAAAAGTGCTTTTTATACTTTATATCAATGCTTTCCAGCATTGCTCAAAGCGTTTAGCTGCTATTTCTTTATTATACTCAATAGCTTGATAATTACTAATTTCAGAATCCTTCCATTGATTATAATCCATGTAATATGTCAAGAATCCACATTCCTCTTTTCCAATTTCATTTTTCACCCAATCATCATAATTAAGTCCATTTCCATACTTTCTATGTAATTCTAAACAACTTTCATCATATAACCTTCTATAATCTTCTTCAGTTTTATATTTATTTTCATATTTTCTTAGCAGTTTATTATTTTGTTCTAACTCTATAAAAGCATAAAGCAATTCAGTAAATTCAGTACTTTCTTTCATATCTATATGAATGTCATTGATTACTTTACAAAGATCAACATAGGAATTAGCAATTTCATTAGCAAACTCTATCCCCTTTTCTAATGAAAAAAACTCTTTCCAAACAATAGCATCTTTATTTTGTATAAAATCCATAAATCCTAAATAATATTCCTCTTTTTTCCAGATCTACTTTGTATAATAAATCCTCTTCTCCCGTCCTTTTCACACTGCAATACTACATTGTTGCACATTACTCTTTCATAATACGGTTCATCATTTTCATGCTCATACAACTTCATATTAAACTCATTATAATTAATATAAATTTTAAGATTACTTGAATATCCTAATTGTTTTACTATCTTTTCAATACACTTTCTATACTCATTTCCTTCTCTTATAATTAACTCATTTAATTCTGATAATATACTTAATTTATTTCCATATGTATACATACTAACCTCACCAAATTCAACTAATATTTTGTTTTTATATCTTTTAAAATTTCACCTAATAAATCCTCTATATTATTAGATTCGTCTTTCAAAAACTTACTTTTCAATTTATACTTTTCTAACATTTTCTCATAATTATCTTCTTCATAGTAACAATCTAGAAAAATTAAAGATGATTCTTCATCCTCTTTAACGAAAGTATACTTATCTAAAAGATTATATCTATAATATTCAATTGAATGATCATGAACAGATACTAAAAACTTAGTATTAAATTTAAAATTCATATCATGCATTTCTAAATCAATATTTTCTACAGAAACTTCAAACTTATATTTTCCTGATACTATATTAGCTTTCATTGTTTTGGGATTAGTAGCTCCATATATCACTTCATTCATATTATCAATTTTGAAACCTTTTTTTGGCAAACAGTTTATAATCTTTCCTATTACCCATCTTAATTCATTTTTTTTTAAAGCTTTTTCATAACCTTTAAAAACTAAATCATAACTCATAAATTTCCTCCCTTTATCATCTGTTAATCCATAAAAGTATAATATATCTTATTATTATATTCTAGCAAATTTCTTTAATCTGTTTTTATTAAACTTATTAATAATATAAAAAGGAGGCTTATCTATTTCGTACGTATCATAACTTTCTTTATCTGCAATTATAAAAACATGCGGATCACAAATTATCATATATCTGTTAAAAAATTCTTTTCTATTATTTTTCCAATACCGTATTACTTCAACATTAGATTTACTTGAAAAAAAGTCTAAGAAATCTTCATTTGAAATATTTTTATTACTTTCATAATTCATATTAATTCCTCCATAATAATCACTATGGTAGATTGTATTAATAAAAATTATGTAATATTACAAAAAAACATCTTTAATATAATATTCCAAATAAAAAAATGTAGCTATAATCGCTACATTTCTTTATTTGTTCTATCTTTTAAAAATTTCTGTATGTACACTTTATTTGCAAAGCACATTACTGCTGATCTCAATATTTCATTTCCAATGGATTCATTATTCTTAGAATTGGCTTCAGTAAAATCTCTAGTTTTAAAAACTGATTTAAGCGCCATCTCAATTTCTCCACAAAATGTATCATATGCATGTTCTGTTGAGCAAATTGAAATTTGATACTGAATAAGTTCACATACTTCAGATAATGAAAAAATTTGTTTAAATATACATACTACAATTAAATATGCCAAATGATACTGATCGTATTTTTTATTCTTTGGCGGGTATATCACCTTTTGCTTAACATAATTATTAAGCATTGTTGGAGTAAGTAACTTTTCAGTTTTGTTTATATTGATTGGTCCTAACTCTTGCTCTATGTAATATATAACCTGGTCCTTATATAAAGGAACTTGAGGCAATTCACTAAACCTAGGACAATGGAAATTTATTATATCTTTTATTTCCTTATCGTTAACATTCATTAAACCCCCTCCTTACTTCCTTATTTTAGTATACCATTTTTTTTATTGTTTGTATTGCTACGCAGTCTGGTCCTCCTTGTGTAGTAAATACAGGGCCTAAAATATAAGATTCAATATCAATGTTTGGTATTCTTCCAGTTATAATCTTTCTAGCTAATGCTTCTAACTCTTCTGTGCAAGCATGAGTTATATAGACTTTATAATTACTGTCTACACCACTTTCAATTAAACTGTCACATATTTTATCAACAGCCTTTTGAAAAGTTCTCTTTGTTGTAAACTTAGTAAGTCTTGTACTATCTTCCGATAATGTCAATACAGGCACGAGCTTTATTGCACTTCCTATCTTGCCAACTAAAGGTGATAATCTTCCACCTCTTACTAAGTAATCAAAATCTTTTGGTATTAAAAATGATCTAGAACTCTTTATCATTTTATCTATAGAATTTAATATTTCATCTTTGCTCTTTCCTATTTTTGCAAGTTCAACGGCATTTTCTACTATATATCTTTGCGGTCCGCAAAGTGTCATTGAATTTACTACTGTTATATTTTCTGACTTCTCTGCTATATCTTTAGCGCAACCTGCAGAATTATAAGTTCCTGATAATCCATCTGCCATTGAAATATTAATTATTTCATCATT
>JAQXTC010000148.1 GCA_029219285.1 Clostridiaceae bacterium | reverse complement strand
TGCGACAGCCCCTTTTTAAATCATAATTATATGAATGATGATTTAGGATAACCTTCTCTATATTTTCCTCTGGTTTGTAATCCCCCAATACCTTTAATACCTGTGATGGTATTTTCAATAACATCAGTTATTGATACTATTTGATCTATCTTTGTATAAGCTATTTTTTCACATACAAAAACTGGATCTAAACAATGAATCAATACTCTACTGGGACTTGAAGCAAAATTTGCACCAGCATCTAACATACATTCATAGCAACTTTGACATGCTCCAGCAAATATAATTAATTCATCGTAACTTGAATTATAATTTCTTAAAGCTTTTACAGCATCTATATAATATTTAGAGTTTCTATAACATCCTAAATCTAAATAATCTTTTGAATCTCTTACTACACTATCATGACCAGTAAGTACTACTATATCAGGTTTAATTTCTTTAACAAGATTAACTATAACATTAGGTTGTTCCTTTTCAGGAATACATCTTCCTACAGCATCTAAAGATAGCTGTTTATATACCTTCAAACATGTCTCCATATATTCACTATCGCCATCTACGTGCAAAATCCTCCCTGGTCTACCAAACATGAGCTCTCTATTATTCTTCACCTTAGTTGAAGAACTTGCTCTAGTTAATACATCCCCTCTGAGATTAATAGCATTTTTTATCGCCTTCTTAACTCTACTATTTAATATTTTATCTTGCTCTGATTTCGTATCATCTCTAACTTCTTCTAAATCCTCACTTACTGAATCAGCAATAATTCTGATATTAATACCTTTTAGTATATAAATTTTCTTATTTCCTTTTTCTTTAATATCAATTATTTTAAATGTAATATCTTTATCATATGATTTTCTAACAACCAAGTCTCCAATTTTCATAATTTCCTCTCGATGTTTACCATTAATATTTTATTTATTATATGAAACATTAAGAAAACTTGTTATTAGGTATTTCTATAGTGAATATTCTTTTTTAAACTCTTCTAAGAATTTCAAAAACTTCTCTTGTTCACTTACTATTCCTTGAAGTTTGCTTGCAAAAGTACCTTGCCCCCAGTTAACCTCATTGTAGTAATATCTATTTGCAAGTCTCCAATATCTCTGTGGAAATTGAAGAAATGCATAAAGTACCTCCATATCATCATTGCTTAATTTAGAAATAGATGTATAGGATTCTATTATTGCTTTTGCAAAATTAATATCCCAATCTACCCTTTTAAGTACTTTTATCATAAAATTAGATATGTCAAAAGTTTTAACTTCTCTCTTGCAATAATCAAAATCAATTACATACACATCATCTTTACTTAAAATTATATTATGATATGTGTAATCATGATGACAAAAGCTCTTTTCTTTTTCTGCAATAGCACATAGATCATAATATTTAGATTTCTCTAAAGTTGCATAAGCTTGTTTTCCTATTTCTTTGTAAAACTCCATAGATTGCAAATATGCTATATCAAAATCACTCTTAATACTCTTTTTTCTAATCATGTCCCTCATTTTATCTAAAGATTTAATTCTTTTAGTCATTAAATGAGGCCACCTGCCTAAATCACTTTTCAATTTAGAATTATCTGGTGGATCATACCCCTTAGAAGCTTCATGCATACTAGCTAGGGTTTGAGCTGCTACTTTGACTTCTTCAATATTGTGAAAATCGCATTCTTTACCATCAAGCCATTCTGATAAAGTATATAAATCTTCATTTACCAATGCATATGGTTCTCCATCTATATTTAAATAATATCTGTCAACTTTATCAAACCCATTTTTAATTAGATGTTCTTTAGCCCCATAAACAAATAGTAACTTTTGAGGTCCATAATTTATTTTCTTTAAACAGCGCTCACCTTTGTTAGTTTTTAAATAATAAACACCTTTATTTGCCTTTAGTACTTCAATTTTGATATCAAACTGCCTCTCTATTTCAAATTCCCTCATCATCTTCTCCTCACCTCCTATATATTTATATGTACCTTTTATTTCTTTTATTAACAAAAGTTAAGCTAATTTAATATAATAAAACGAGAGTACTAAGAAAGGATACATCATGAAAATTGGCATAGACGGCAGAGCCGCTAAATGGTATAGGGGAACTGGTATAGGCACATATACTCATCAATTAATATCAAGCTTAAACAAAATTGATACTAATAATGACTATCTTATTTTCCTTCCTGAAGGTTCTTCTATTAATAAATTAAACTCAAACTTCAAGATTGAACCTGTTAAATCTTCATTAAAAGAAAATTTTTGGGATGAAGTTAGTGTTCCTAATATCCTTGACAATCATAATATGGAACTTTATCATGTTCCTCAAAATGGTGTTGGACTTTCAGATAATATAAACTGTCTTAAAGCTATTACTCTACATGATATAATTCCTTTAAGAATGCCTGAAACTGTAAGCGATAGGTATCTTAAAATATTCAATAATGAATTACCAAATCTTTTAACTCAGTGTGAAGGAATCATAACAGTCTCTGAATTTTCAAAACATGATATTGCTAAAGAATTTAATTTTCCTGAAAATAAAATATACGTAACTCCTTTAGCAGCTGAAAATATATATCAACCTATGAGTAAATGCAGATGTAAACAAATTATAAAAGAAAAATATAAAATAGAAGATAATTATATTCTTTACGTAGGAGGTTTCAGTCCTAGAAAAAATATACTTGGCTTAATCGATGCCTTTTCATTAATTCCATCTTATAACAGAAAAAATGTCAAACTAGTTATAACAGGCAAAAAAGGATTTTCCTTTGACAACTATAAAAAACATGTAGATAAATTAGGATTAACCAATAGTGTTATTTTTACTGGATTTATCCCATTAGAAGATTTGCCTATTTTTTATAATGGATCAGAAGTATTAGTATATCCTTCTTTTTATGAAGGTTTTGGACTGCCACCTCTTGAAGCAATGGCTTGTGGCACTCCAGTTATAGCTTCTAATGTCACTTCCCTTCCCGAGGTATGCTATGATTCAGCTCTTTTAATAGACCCTTATAATGTTGATGATTTAAGTTATGCTATTGAAAGAGTTCTAAATGATAGTCTCTTAATGTTAACTATGGTGAAAAAAGGACTTATGCGAAGCCTTAATTTCTCTTGGCAAGATACTGCGCAGAAAACAGTTGCTGCATACCAAAATATGCTTAAATGTAATTAAAAATGAAAATTAAGAATTAAGAATGAAGATCAAAACTGAAAAATCCCCCTGGAATTTTTCAAAGTATCTCTTCACAAAAACTCTATAGAGTTTTTTCTTAATTCTTAATTCTTAACTATGAACCCTTAATTTTTAAGGTATTTTTCTTTGAACTTTTCTAGAAATTCTCTTCTAAAACTTTCATTATTAAGTTTTGCTTTTAACCTACTTATAAATACTTCTTGTTCCCAATTTTTTTGTTTGAAGTAATATGAATTTACTATATTACAAAAATCTCTAGGAAAAAGTAATAAAATATATAATAGTTTATATTCATCATCTTCTAACGGATATATACTATTATAACTTTCTATTCCTTCTACAGCTTTATCAAAATCAAAACCTGCATTTTTTATTCCCTTCAAAATTATATCTGCTAAGTCTAATATTCTTAAATCAATGGAGCAATAATCAAAATCTATTAAATATATTTCATTATCCTTGTACAAAAAGTTATGCTCAGCTAAATCATTATGACATACAACTACATTCTTATGGTTATTTCTATAATTACAATATTGACTTGACCATAACATCTTTATGGCTTTATCCATTTCTTCTATATACTCATCTGTATGCACATAGAATAACTCGTCAAATTCATTTTTATATTTATACTTTTCAACTAATTTCTTTTCATCTTTTATATTATGAAGATTATCTTTAAATTTTAAGATTAGACTTCTATCCATTTTACTATAGAAATCATTATTTGTATTTTCTTTACTCGCTAAGTGGAGATTTGCTAAAAAACTACAACAGGCTGTAAATTCTAATGGATTAGTAAATGAAACTTCTCTTCCATCTATTAAATCCATAAGAACATATCGTTTTCCTTTCCAATCAATATATGACTTACCATTCTTAAAAGTATTAAATGACAATATATTCTTACCTATTTTGTCTACAGCTTTTAAACAGTAGTTTATAAAGTTTAATTTATCCTCACCATAATCTATACGTTTAAGTATCTTATTACCATTACTAGTTTTTAGAATAAATACTTTACGCAATGGTACAATATCAAAAACTTTTACTCTCATTTCATCAAAAAAGCTTGATGTAAGTTCGTAAGTAGATAAATATCTTTTTTCTGGATACTTTAACTTATTCATTCTAACTTCTCCCATAATCATTACTTTCAAAATCAAATGCTTCTTTAATATTTACGAAATGCTCATTTAAAGATATTTTTCTTTTATTTTCAATATATTTGAGCCAATACTTTATTGAATCACTAGGAATCAATAGCAAAGAATCTATATATTTTTGACTTTGCACTGTTAAATTCGATACTTTTATATATTGATTTATAATATTATCTATTCTAATCTCTTGTCTTTGTTTTCTTATTTTTCTTAGATAATTGTATATATCCTCTTCAACTAAATTATAAGTAATGCCTTTAATAGTACCTAATTTTATGCTTTGATCCTTTTTCAAATTACTTCCGTCTATCTTACCTAAACAAAGTTCTTTCCTAACCATACTTCTTTTTATTAAATTTAAATAATCACTTTTAAATGCTTGGTTAATTGCTAAAATAGCTTGATTTAATATACTAGTTCCTTTAGATAAAATTATTTTATCTACTTCATTTTTCTCTTCTTTATTTGTTCTTATTTTTATATCTCTTTCCAATCTTTTAACTTTTAGCTTCGTACTTTCAATTTTTTTACCAATAGTACTATTAACCCTAAAGCTACCATCATTATTATAATTTCTTAATATCTCGTGTACCTCATTTGCTATCTTTATTTGTTCAATTATATCTGAATCACTAGTAACTCTTTCCCTCTTAAAATACTCTTTGCATACATCAATATTATTTTTCATTAGATATTCTTTGAATGATAAATTGTCAATAAATATCACCTCTCTATACAAAAAATTCTTCAATAAAGTTTTCTCTTTCTTCTCTATCTTTTAAATATTTATTAAGCTTATTAATAAAAAATTCTTCACTCCAAGGTTGCATTTCCCAATACATTTGAAGGCCAATTTGCCAAAAACTCTGTGGAAATCTTATAAATTCTTTCATTATTTTCATTTCTTCTCTTGTTACGTCCTTTTTCTTGCAATAACCTTTTAAAATTAATTCCGCTTTACTTTTACTCCACTTTCCATTCTTCATAGACCTTATAAACAATGAACTCAAATCATGAAGATGAGTATCCATAATACAGTAATCAAAATCTATAATGAAAATATCTGAATTACTATTAATTAATATGTTGTGATTTGCATAATCATGATGACAAAAACCTCTTTTTATTACTTCCTTCTCCATAAGTTTTATATAATTTGATTGTTTTAATAATTCTATTGCTTGTTCTGCTCTTTCTACTTCATCATTTATTGAACTCAAATATAATTCATCAAACTTAGACTTGTATGCTTTTTGACTTATTCTATGTTGAAAATCCAATATTTCATTTTTTCTAGTATTAAATACATTTATCCAAGAAAACCATCCTATCCTAGGCTCCATTCCTCGTGAAAATGAAAATCCTTCACTACTGTTATGAAGTTCTGCTAATTTCTCTGAAACCATTAATAACTCAAGTGGATTATCAAAATTACTTTCCCTTGCATTTATCCATTTAGTTAAATATGCATATCCCCCAAAAAATTCTATATAATATTCACCATTATTTGCTCTTATTATTGGTGGTATAGTTTCAAATCCTCTCTTTTGTAAGTATAAAATTGCTGATAAAATAAAATAAAAATGAGAGAATTTATATCTTATAACTTTGATACAATACTCTCCCTCATCTGTTTCTATTCTATATGTGTTTTTTACCTTCTTCACACCTTTAATGTTTAAAGAATAATTTTCTTCAATAATATCTTTTACATCAATACTCTCCATACCTACCCCTATATTAATATAAATTCAATTTATTATATGTAACTAAAGTTTTCATTGTGATTTATATTCACAAAATTACAATTGTAATAGTAATTTATAGTATACAAATTAATTGAGGTATATTTATGAAACTGGGAATTGATTCGCGAAGTATAAATTTACATTCCGGTTCTGGCATTGGCACATATACACGAAACTTAGTGTTAAACCTTATTAATGATAATATTAATGATACCTTTAACCTAATATGGACTGGTAAAGATATAGAAGATTTCAAGAAAGACAATACTGAATTAGTTCATACCTCTGGAAGACACACTCTTTTTTATGAACGAACTTATGTCCCAAATCTAATGAAAAACATGCAAGCTGACTTATTTCATATACCTCAAAACGGAATTGGTTTTCCTTTTGATTATGATATAAAAACAGTTGTAACTATTCATGATTTAATCCCATATATAATGCCCGAAACTGTTGGTACTGGATATTTAAATAGATTTCTAAAAGATATGCCAAGAATAATCGAATCCTCTAAAGGTATTTTAACTGTATCTGAATATTCAAAAAGGGACATTTTAAGGTTTTTCCCTTCCTATCCAGAAGATAAGATATTTGTTACTCCATTAGCTGCAAACAATAGTTATAGGCCATTAAACAAAGACTATTGTTCCAAGTATTTAAAAGATAACTATAAAATAGATTTTCCTTATATTTTATATTTAGGTGGTTTTAGTAAGCGTAAAAATGTTAAAGATTTAATCTTATCATTTTCTTCTATATATGCTGATTTAAATAAACCAGTAAAACTTATTATTATAGGATCATTAAAAGATGAAGGACTTATTTTGAAAGACATGGTATCATCAATGGGACTAAATGATAAAATAGTTTTTATTGGATATGTACCTGATGAAATTCTTCCTATCTTTTATAATGGTAGTACAGCCTTTGTATACCCTTCATTATATGAAGGTTTTGGTCTTCCACCACTTGAAGCTATGAAATGTGGTGTTCCTGTAATTACTTCAAACCTTACTTCAATACCTGAAGTCACTTTAGATTCTGCTCTACTAATTGATCCAAATGATAGAGATCAAATAAAAGATTCCTTAAGGAAATTAATAAATAGCCATTCTCTTCAGGAAGAATTATCCTGTAAATCTTATATTCGAAGCAAAAACTTCTCATGGAATAATACTGCTGCCATGACTATGAAAGCATATAAACAAATTCTTAAAACTTAATAAACAAAAGGAATTAGACAGAGCAACTTATCTAATTCCTTTTTCTTTATTTATATTCATTATATATTTCATAATATAAATCATAATCTTTTATGGCATTAGCCTTATTAGCTATGTTTGACATAACTAATAAAGGGGATTTTCCTTCAAAATTATTTACTTCTTTTTCAATTTCCTTATTAGCAACAACTGCCGTAAAATCAAAAAAACATTTGCCACTAATTACATAGTCTAGATTATTCTTTGAATCTGATGAAATATACTTTATAAAAGTATCATATAAGTTCTTATTTCTATCATTTTTTATAATAATAGATAACTTTTCCTCATCTGAAACATAAAATCTATTACTTCCTGGATAAACAGCTGGAACATTATTTACTGTCCATTTACATTCTTCATTAATATCCTTTAGTTCATTCATACCGTTTACTGATGATATTCGTCCAAAAAATTGACCATTAATATCTTTATTTAATATATTATTAACTTCTAATTCATAAATCTTTTCATCAACTACTTCCTTTATTTTTTCCTTATCTTCACTTTCCTCCATAGCCTGCATAATTAATAGTGAAACTAGATCATCATAATCTTGCTCTACAGCATTTAATAATCTCATCTTCCCTTCACTTTTTTCAAATATATCTTTACCTACTTTAATTAAATCCTCCCAAGTTTGTATGTCGTTATTTGAATAATTATATTGTTCTAAAATATCTTTCCTTAAATATAAAACTAATGGCCTTGATGTAAAAGGTACCCCAAGATAATTATTATTTCTTTTTACTTGTCTTTTTCCTAAAAAGTTATCTGAATAGTCATTTAATATTTTATTATTGTCCTCTAAATTAAGTAAATCACCATAATTTACTTTTAAATCATTTATAAACGAACTATTTCCTTGTATTACATCTGGTACATTATCACTTTCTATAGCTGCTTTGACTTGATTTTCATAAGTAGCTGAATCTATATTTACAACATTAATATTAACTCGTTCATTTTCTTGCATAAAGTTAGCAGCTTCTGAACTTAAATATTCATATGTTTCATTTTTAGCCCAAATAGTAATGCTTCCTCTTACCGAGTCTTCCTTATTTAAAGCTGCAACATTTATTATATAAATAGACACAATAGCTATTAATATAGCTGACATTATGTATTTTACAAAATCTTTCATTTGTTTTCCCCCATCGAAAATAATATATATTAATTATATACTATCTAAAAATTAAAATAAAATAAAAGCCCTTAAAATTAAGGGCTTTTTAATGCTTATACTATTATTCGCAATGATGATTATTAAAATCTTTCTTGCAACAATTTTCTCCTGAAGGAACTCCTATGCAAGTACCTTCATAAGAAGTTGATTCTAGAGGCATATATTTAATTCTTACATTATCTTTGTAAACCTTAATTATATATCTCTTGCATGGACATAAAGGTCCTAATAAAAATTGGCCAAATTCATCTGTAAATGTGTGAGTTAGTGGGCAAGGTAACTTACAACCATCTACAACTTGTAATAACTTAACAACAGCATCTGCTACTGGCTTACCATTACAATCTAATACTGTTCCATGGATAACAGCTCTTCTCTCCTCTGGTAATTTAATAACAGCCTCTATCTGTTGATTTTCTTTTGGACATACTGAACAAACAGCAACTTTCCCGCTCATAACTTTTACCTCCATTGTTCTTTATACTATAAAATATGTTTGTTTTTAGAAAATGTGCAGGAGTATCTTCATTTATCTCAATTAAATTTATATATAAATAAAAAGAAGTTATTACAATATAAAAAATTGCAATAACTTCTTTTTATTTAATTTATTCTAATAAAATTCACACTATATTCTAGAATATATCTCAACTAATTCTTTTGCTAAGTCCTTTAATGTCATTGATGTCATAAAGTGATCTTGAGCATGTACCATTAATAAAGAGAATTCAACCTTGTCTCCCCCTGCTTCTGCTTGAATTAATGCAGTTTGAGTGTTATGAGCTTCTCCAATTGCTTCATCAGCTTTTACTAATAAATCTTTAGCTTCTTCTATTTTTCCTTCTCTTGCAGCTGCAATTGCTTCCATAGCATAGCTTCTTGCATCTCCGCTATGAACAATTAGTGACATGATTTGTTCTTCCATTTATAAATCTCCCTTTTTAATGTATTTTTACTGGTTATTTGTATCTACTATTTATTTGCTAAAGCTAAAGCTTGAGCTAAAACCTTTGGTCCATTCATTGTTCCGTAATCTACTGTAGGTATAACATCTACAGGAATTCCCATTGGTTCATATTTTGCTTTTAATTTTGATAACATGAATCTAACTTGTGGTCCAAGTAATAATACATCCATTTCATCTTCATGATTCTTAACTTCTGATTCACTCATTGCTTGAATTTGAGTATCTAATCCTTGTTCCTTTGCAGCAGCTTGCATTTTTGTAACTAATAAACTTGTTGACATACCTGCTGAACAACATAATATAATCTTTGTCATAATAAAAATCCCCCTTGAGTATTAAATTCTTATTTTATTCTTACACTAATATATATAGCAAATACCGTGCCAACTTTTTATATAAAATGTTTAAATTGGTAATAAAATTTATTTATTGGTATAACTGGCTTTGGGTTACTTTATACAAAAAAGAGTGTGCAAATATTTTTACACACTCTTTTTACACAATGCAAACTTTCTTTACACACTAATGCTATTTTCTATAACCATTCGCACTATAAACGCTAATTGATTATCATCTATTGTTATATTATATTTTATTTCAAGTTTTCTCACACTTTGTTTTACCATTATAAACTCTTTACTATGTATATCTCTGTACTCATTTAACTTATCGAAATTCTTAGACTTGTCTCCATTTATACTTCTATCAATTAAAAAACATAAATGAATTACCATACCAATTTTAACTTCGTGTAAAAGCTTTAATTCTAATCTTTCTTCAATATCCTTAATGGATTCATGTATTAACTGTACAAGTTCTATACCATCAATATCCTTAATTTGATTATCCATAGACTTACATATTCTTATATAATCCTCTTCCTTATTTATAAGATCATCCATTTTTTCTATTCCCTTACCAGCTAGAATATCAGGTGCTGGAATAAATGGAATATCATCAACTTCAATAAATACAGTACTTACTAGCGCAATTATATTATACTCTTTTTTTAATTTATCTATATTATCTAGGAAGTCTGCTTTATCAATAATATTTAATGGTATAATTTTAACATTTCCGGCATTCTTTAACCTAGTATTCAATATTGATTTTATTCTTGCTGCTGATCCTTCCCCTGTAAAACATGCAGTAATAATGACATTCTTCCTTATTTGACTATCAACTTTGACTTCATAAGTACTATTTCTACCAACTCTTAAACATGAATTATAAATTTCATCTAAATCATTACCATTTAAAGATTTCCTTCCAGCATCTAAAACTAATAATGTACTTGCCATGTCAATTGTCTTTACCTTTATACCAGTTTCTTCTTTTATCATGTCTCCAAAGTTAGTTAATGATCCCATATCAACTAACATTAATACTCCTCTACCAGAGTCAATTTCAACAACCTTATCTCTTGCAATGCTATACATTTTTTCAGCTCTCATATTTAGTGGCATATCTAAAGCATATGCACACTCTTTACCTATAAGTGTATTTGCAACCTGTACCATACTACTTGCAGTACTTGTTCCATGCATTAATACAATAATTCCAACCCTACTGTTTTTTCTTTTGTTTATTTCATAAGGCTTTATTGCAATAAACATTGTCAAATATCCTATTTCATCTAAAGGTACTTGTATTCCAAAATTATTATCAATAATTTTAGCTGCTTCCATAGCTACAAAAAATTCATCATTATATTGACATCTAACTAAATTTAATTTAGGATGATATATCCTACTACCAGCTTTTATTCTTTCCAAACTGCCTTGCAAGTGTAATGCCAAACCAAAATATACTTTTTCATCATAACTTCTATTAAGTTTTTTTGAAGCAAAATCCAATATCTTTTCTACAGTATTAACTATAGATATATCAACTATTTTGCTTATTTCCTCTTTTCTATAGTCTCTAGGTAATCCTCTAATATATTTTTTAAAATACTTAGCTATATCCACATTTAAAATATCATTAATTTCTTTTTCTTCTAATCCCTTATCTTTGAGTTCCTTAAGTCTTTTTTCAATAGTATCATAAAAATATTTATCTTTAATTGATTCATCTGAATCCATCTCTAGTGTTTCATAATCATCTTTGTATGAAAATTTATGCATATCTCTTACATGTGACAAGATAACATCTATTTGTTCTCTATAATCTTGAAGCTTCATTATTCCATACTTAACTCTAGGATGTAAATCTGTTTGCTCAATCAGTATAAACTCTTTTCCATTAGCCTTATAATTTAAAAATGCTTTAGCACAAGCCAATTGTATATCACTCTTAAATTGTCCAATATTATTAGGGCAATCATATAACAAGAATGAGATTAAAGCATTTTTGCTAACATATATACTTTGCATTAGTCTTCTCGATTCTAACTTAATAAATTGTTCTAACAAATAATATCTTTCCTCTAAAGTTCTCTCCCTTAATGAAGGAAGAGTAATTGTCATAGGAATTCTCCTGGTAAATGTCCTAAGCATAAAAGATTTAGGATCTTCTGTTGTTGCTGCTATTATTTGTGCATCTACATGAACTATTTTCTCTGTTTCACCAAGTGGTCTGAAGGAACCCTTATCAATATATGTAAATAACATTTCCTGTGCCTGTGGTGGTAATCTATGTATTTCATCTAAGAATAGAATTCCTCCATCAGCTTTTTTTAATAATCCTTCTTTATCAGAGTCAGCTCCTGTATATGCTCCCTTTTTCACGCCAAAAATTTGAGCAGTGACAAGTTGTGGATTGTCTGCATAATCAGCGCAATTAAATCGTACAAATGATGCATCTTTTGAAATTATGTTAGATTCTTTTGAAAACTCATACATTAGTTCAGCAAACATGGATTTTCCAACCCCTGTTTCCCCAAGAATTAAGGTATGAAGTCCATGTGGTGGATAAAGAATAGCAGCTTTTGCTTGTTGAATAGGCACTTGAAGAGTTAAACTTGAACCTATCATTTTTGCAAAGCTATCTTTTGTATAAGAATTTATTGATTGTTTTGCTCCTTTTTCTTCTATTTCATCTATAGTAGTAGAAATAGAGTAGATAACAGGCCTCCCGTCTGTTTTATCTACTCTACCATCTTTGTACAACTTATTTAAATACCTTGAAATATTAGCTCTATCTAAATGCATATAATCACTTAATTCTGCAGCTGATATTCCACGATTATTTTTTCTATATAAATTTAAAAGTGTTTCATATACTTCATCTAATTTACTCATATTAACCTCCATACTGGAAATGCTAATATTATTATACTATATATTAGTTTAATTTTCAGAGAATGTTAAATTTAATTCTACATCTTTATTATTTCTGTTTACAACTACTTTTACAGTTTGACCTATTTCAACTTCATTCTTTGCTTTAGTTAAATCTGCTGTAGTAGTAATCTTATTACCATTAAATTCTGTAATTATATCCCCAGCTTTAATACCTGCTTTATATGCTGCTGATCCACTTGTAACTGATACAACATAAAGGCCTTCAACAGATAACTTATTTGATTTAGGGGCTACTCTAACATTTACACCAAGTGTTAATATTTTTTTAGACAATGTTTCAATTCTATCTTTTACTTCATTTATAGGAATGGCAAACCCTATTCCTTCAACACTTGTACCACTTGTATTTGCAATTTTACTTGAATTAATACCAATTACTTGTCCTTTGGTATTTACAAGAGGTCCACCACTATTTCCTGGGTTAATTGCTGTATCAGTTTGTATTACATTTAAAGTAGTTTCTCCTTTATTATCTATTGCCATAGTTCTTACTGGCGCACTTATTACACCTTTTGTTAATGTTTGAGCAAAACTTATATCAAGTGGTGTTCCAATCGCTATTACATCTTCACCAGCGTATAATGCATCAGAATCACCTAATTCTGCAACTCCTGGTATTTCAGTTCCTTCTGCAAGCTTTAACATAGCAACATCTCTTTGTTCATCATAATTCACAACACTTGCTGATGCTTGAGTTCCATCACTTAATGTTACTGTAAAGTT
Source organism: Clostridiaceae bacterium (assembly GCA_029219285.1). Taxonomy (GTDB): domain Bacteria; phylum Bacillota; class Clostridia; order Clostridiales; family Clostridiaceae; genus Clostridium. The sequence continues at coordinate 3,214 of JAQXTC010000148.1, read as the reverse complement.
ATCAGCTCCTTTAATAACATGATAATTTGTTAATAAACAACCATCACTATTTATAATAAAGCCTGACCCCATTCCTTCTGTTTCTTCTGAATAAAATGTTGAACCTGAACTTTTGGTTGTTATTGTAACAACTGCAGGTTTAACTTTTTGGAATGCCTCTGATATAGTCATTGAACCATCTGTGCTGCTAGCAAATTCTGGTGCAGCATAATCACCTGTATGATTATTTGAAGCAATTCCATTATTTTTTATATACATGTATGTTCCTACACCACCGATTGTACCACCAATTACAGCTATCAATATCATACATGCTACAGCGGATAATATTTTTACTGACTTTTTATTCTGCCTAAAAGATTTTTTTGTTTTTTTAGGTTGATTATATGTAAAATTATTTTGATTATAACCACCATTTTGATATCCATTATTAGTATTATAATTATAACTATTATATTGAGCATTATTTAAGTTATTATTATCATTATTGTAATTATTATCTCCATACATAATAAATACCTCCATATCACTATTATCTCTTCTATGCTTTAAATTATAGATATTGTTTGTGTCAAGATTATGGCATTTAATATATTTCTTTTAATTATTCTCCCTTTTAGCAATTTTCTTAGCCTCTTTAATAATATTGTTAATTCCATTAACAACACAATTACTGTCTGTACAAGATATAAGTGTACTTTCAGAATCTGTCTTATATACTGTTGTTAAGTTTTCATCTCCTAATTTAGCCAATTTATCATTTTCATCATTTGATATAATATATAGCGGTTTACCTGAAACTAGCCCAGAAACTTGACTATCTTCATCATAATTTATTAAATTACTTAACTCATTGTTAATAGCCGTCCTATATGCACTTTTGTTCTTTTGTATTGCAAATTCCTCATCTGCACCCTCTGGAAGATTTGCTTCAAAATCATTTACTTCAATATCTAAATCAAGTTTATCTAATAAATATGTAAATCCTATATAAGAACCTATTTTTTCAACTTTACTTCTCAAGTATTTACCCTTTATATTCTTTCTAAATTCATCGCTTTTAATATACTCTTCATAATATGGTTTAATAAGCATTAATCCTTTTACTGACTCTGGGTATAATTTTGCAAAGTTTGTCATTACCAAACTTCCATATTCCTCTCCAACAAGAATTATATTTCCTGTTACTCCGGCTTTTCTTAATAAAATTTTCAAATCTTCAGCTTGCTTTGCTGGCGACTTAGAATTTCCAGCTTCATTAAAACCATAACCACTTCTATTATATACAAAAGTTTTTACATCAAGTTCTTTTTGTACCTTCTTAACTACTTCATTCCATTCATAGAGATTAGCTCCAAGCGCTCCATCAAATACAATAGTATAATCACCGCTCCCTTTATAACTATATTCCATTCTATTATCTGATACTTTTGCATAGTTTAATCTTTGTTTAATTTTTTGATCTCCTATAAAATTACTTATATTCTGAAATAAAAAACCAAACAAAAAAATAGAACATATTACAAAAAATACAGATTTCCCCCATTGCTTAAGAGTGAATTTTTCTTTCATTTTTATTTTTTTTAATCCATTTGATTCTGGTATTAGGTTCATACAATTCCTACCTTTCACCTAATCTTAAATTTGGCTTTGCATTTAAATCTAATCCACTTATATTATTATTAATAAGTTCAAAATATGCCGCAGCTCCTATCATAGCAGCATTATCAGTACATAAAACTGGCTCTGGGAATAAAATTTCTATTCCCTTTTTATTTCCTTCATCTATTAGTGCTTTTCTCAGAGCAGAGTTAGATGCCACTCCCCCTGCAATTGCGATTTTTTTCAAATTCTTAATTCTACATGTCTCAAAAACATTATCCTTAAGAACATCTACAACTGCTTTTTGGAATGATGCTGCAATATCAGCTCTATTAATTTCTTCACCTTTCATCTTACTTTTATTTAAATAATTTAAAACAGCTGACTTCACTCCACTAAAAGAAAAATCTAATGTCTGTTCATGAAAGTTTGCTCTAGGAAATACCATTGCATTTGGATTTCCTTCCTTAGCAAGTTTGTCAATTTTAGGTCCTCCTGGATATCCGAGACCAATTGCTCTTGCAACTTTATCATATGCTTCACCTGCTGCATCATCTCTAGTTTGGCCTAAAATTTCGTATGTTCCATAGTCTTTTACATGAACTATAAATGTATGACCACCTGATACTACTAATGAAACAAATGGTGGCTTTAAGTCCTTATGTTGAATATAATTAGCACAAATATGTCCCTCTATATGATTAACTCCAACTAAGGGTTTCTTAGTTGTAAAGGCTAACCCCTTAGCATATTGGAGTCCAACTAGCAATGCTCCAACAAGTCCTGGACCATATGTAACACCTATAGCATCAATATCATCCAATGTAACATTTGCTTCTCTAAGTGCTTCTTTTGCAACTGCGTCTACTGCTTCTATATGCATTCTAGATGCAACTTCTGGAACAACACCTCCAAATTTCTTATGTGTATCTATTTGTGTTGCAATAATGTTGGACAACACCTCTCTACCATTTTTAACAACAGCAACAGAAGTTTCATCACAACTTGATTCTATAGCTAAAATTAGTTTGTCTTTCATATTATATATCCCTCTATCTTTTCTATTTAAACTATTAGTATTATACTTTATATCAATTTTCATATCAATCAACCAACTTGTACACATTAAAATTATAATGTATATTTTAGTTAATAATAATAAAAAAATAATTAGGAATTAATTCACAATACAATTATAATTACTATTGATAATTAATTCATCTTTTTTTATTACTTTATATTGAAAATAATGTAATCTTAAGGAGATTGTAATAAATGGCTTCATATGCAAAGGTTGTGGTGGAAGGTTCCCCTATAACTAAATCAAATTTCAAACTACATAACGCTAATGGAAGAGCTATTCTACCTTCTAATTCTGGAAATTATCATGATAGATATGCGTTATATGAGCAAGAAATTGCTTATATAGCACGTTCACAAAATCCTGATGTAATTATAGATGAATCTGTAATAGCTGTACTAAAAGTATATTATAAAAGTGAAAAGCGACATCCTGACACAATAAACATACCCAAAAGTATATTTGATGGTATTGAAAAAAGCGGTCTTATTGTTAATGATGCCCAAATAACTAAAATTTATATCGAAGAAT